>NZ_JBFAJA010000056.1:0-94192 GCF_040654975.1 Dactylosporangium sp. NPDC050588
TCCCCCTTTTCCTTCTTTCTTTTCTCTTTCCTCCGCTTCTCTCTGCGCGTTCTGGGCTCTTTCTTCTTGGGGGGGGGGGGGGGGGGGGCCCCCCCCCCCCCCCCCCCCGGCCAGGGGGCGGTCAGCCCTTGTTCTTGATCTCGGCGTTCCAGTGGTTGATCCACTGGGTCTCGTTCTTGGCGATGACGTCCCAGTCGACGTCCATCGGCTTGAGGTTGAGGTCCGCCAGCCACTGCGGCTTCTCGGAGATCGGCACGGCGGGGATCTGGAAGAAGTCCTTGGCCAGCTTGGCCCGCAGCTCGCCGTCGAACAGGAACTCGATGAAGGTCTTGGCGCCCTCGGTGTTGCCGCCCTTGATCGCGGCGACGCCGTCGACGAGCACCGGCGCGCCGGACGCCGGCATCACGTAGCCGAACGGCATCTTCGACTGCTCGGACTGCAGCAGGATGTCCTGGAGGTTCCAGGCGCTGAGCACGCCCTGCTCGCGGGACATCTTGACGTACAGGTCCGTCGGGTTGGCGGCGTAGTCACCGGTGTTGGCGTCGAGCTTGCGCAGCCAGTCGTAGCCGGGCTGCGGGTTGCTGCCGTCCTTCGACAGGCGCTGGATCATCGAGGCGTAGATGGACCGCATGGTGCCCGACGCGGCCACGTCGCGGATGATGACCTTCTTCTTCCACTTCGGGTCGAGCAGGTCGTCCCAGTCCTTCGGCGCCTGGTCGGCCGGGATCGCCTTGTTGTTGTACATGATGACCTCGGGCAGCAGGATCTCGCCGAACCAGCGGCCCTGCGCGTCCTTGTACCGGGCGTCCATCTGTCCTGCGAAGGAAGGCTGCCACGCCTCGAGCAGGCCGTCGCCGGCACCGGCCGACAGGCCCTGCTGCGTGCCGCCCCACCAGACCGAGCCCTGCGGGTTGGCCTTCTCGGCGCGGGTCCGCTCGAGCACCTCCTGGGCGCCCATGTTGAGCACCTCGACCTTGCCCTTGTACTCGGGGTGCTTGGCGACGAACTGCTCGACGACGAAGTCGGTGACCTTCTTGTCGCGCGCGCTGTAGACGACGATCTTCTCGGCCGGCTTCCCGGAGGCGCCCGCCGAGGCGGAATCCTTGTTCTCATCACTCCCGCAGCCGGTCAGACCGGCCACTAACGTGCTGACCGCGAGGGTGAGGGCAACGCGACGTCTCATGACTTCCTCCGCATGCAGAAAGGGGGGGGTGTTATCGGTGGTGGTTCGTGGTGAGGAAAGGGCCGGGTAGCCGTACCGCGGCCGACAGGGCGTAGCTGATCGCGCCGTGCAGCACCGCCTGATCCCCGAGCACGGCCCGGCGCACCTCGGTGGAGGCCGGAACCCTCGCGGAGACCAGGTCCTGGATGCGGGCCAGCGCCGCGTCGTCGAGCTCTGCCGCCGCACCGCTGAGCAGCACCCGGCCCGGGTCGACGACGCAGGCGCAGGAGATGACGAGCCGGGCCCACGCCTCCAGCACCTCGTCGAGGTAGGCGCGGGCCGCCTCGGACGTGGCCGCGAGCTCGATCAGCTCGCTGACCGGCGCCTCGGGGCGGCGGCCGGGGTTCAGCGCGACGACCCGCTCCGCGATCGCGTTGGCCGACCAACGCGCCTCGAAGGGGCCGACCCCGCTGTAGGCGCGGTCCGCCTGCGGATCGAGCGGGAGGAAACCTATCTCCCCCGCCGCGCCGCTCGCCCCCCGCCGCACCTGGCCGTCGAGGATGAGACCGGCGCCGATGCCGTCGGCGACGTGCAGCAACAGCAGGTCGTCGACGTCCTTCCCGGCGCCCGCCATCCGCTCCCCCGCCGCCATCAGGTTGACGTCGTTGTCGACGACCACCGGCACGCCGAGCTCCTGCTGCACCGACTGGCCGATCGGCCGCGCCTCGACGAGGCCGACCGAGGGCGCCAGCCGGACCGCGCCGTCGGACGACACACCGGGCACGGCGATCGCGACCCCGCACAGCGACGGCCGGTTGTCGGCGACCAGCTCCGCCACGAACTGGCAGACGGTCTCGACGACGTCGCGGCCGAGGCGGGACGTGCGGTGGGCGATCACCGTGCCGTTGCTGTCCGCGATCTCGCACGTGATGCGGGGCGGCTCGAGCGAGACCGCGGCCACCAGCTCGGCGCGCGGGTTGAACTCGAGCATTGCCCGCGGTCGCCCATGCGTGTTGGCGCCCGGGCCGCGCTCGATCAGGTATCCGTCGGCGATCAGGTCACGCACGAGCGCCGTCAGCGTCGCCGCAGGAAGTCCGGTGAGCTCGGCCAGATCGACCCGGGACAGCACACGCGCTTCCCGGGCAGCCGAGATCACCGACTGGCGCTTGATCTCACGCGACCGTTCCCGGCTGACCGGACTTGTCGGTGCTCTCCCCACGGCGATCACCCTTTCTTACTAGTGCGAAGAAAATCGGGGGTCAAGTCACGGAACGATCTCGAAGGGCCACGGTGCCCCCGCGATATCCGACGAGCTGGACATGGCAAAAGGCCAGGTGGCTCGCATAAAAGGACAGTAATGTGGACAGATCATAAACACAAATATGGACATTCATGGTCGGATCGGGACCACGCTCGGACGCGCCTGATCGGCGATTCTTTCTAGAGCGAAGAAAATGCCCGTCCGAGGTGTTGACAGCTCTTTCGGGCGGTCCCTAGCGTTACGCCACAACACCCTTCCAGTGCTGACCGGCTTGCCGGCCGCTGTGATGCATGGCGACTGTCCATTGTGGACGGTCGTCCTGCCGTGCCGGGCGCCGTCGCGTCCACGCACTAATTTCGCAGTCTGAATTAACTCGGCAAACCGCCAGCGGTCCAGGAGTACCCCCGTCTCCACCACACGAAGAAGGTTGCCCTATGAGATGGCGCGGCAAAGCCGTGATCGCCACGTGCGGTCTGTTGATGGTGGGCCTGGCAAGCCCTGCACAGGCCAAACCGAACGCACCGATCGACCTGGACATCATGTTCATCGGTGCGCACCCGGACGACGAGGCCGGACAGCTCGGCATGTTCGGGTACTGGAACGAGTACCACAACATGAAGGCCGGGGTCATCACGATGACCCGGGGCGAGGGCGGCGGCAACGCGGTCGGCCTCGAGGAAGGGCCCGCGCTCGGCATCCTGCGTGAGGCCGAGGAGCGCCGCGCCGTCGGCCGGGCCGGCGTCATGAACGTCTACAACCTCGACGCGCTCGACTTCTACTACACCGCGAGCGCGCCGCTGTCCGAGCAGATCTGGAACTACGAGAAGTCGCTGTCGCGCATCGTGCGCACGATCCGGACCACCAAGCCGGAGGTCATCGTCACGATGAACCCGTCGGCGACCCAGGGCAACCACGGCAACCACCAGGAAGCCGCGATGCTCGCCGTCGAGGCGTTCTACGCGGCGGCGGACCCCAACGCCTTCCCCGAGCAGATCAAGAAGGAGGGGCTCCAGCCCTTCCGGCCCGCCCGCCTCTTCCAGGGCGGCGGCGGCGGCACCAGCTCCAACGGCCAGGCCTGCGAGACCACCTTCACCCCCTCCCAGGCGACCAACACCATCTTCGGCACCTGGCAGGGCTACGAGTCGGCCCGCAACGGCGGCATGCGGTGGAACCAGGTCGGCGTGCTGGCCCGGCGTGAGTACGCCTCACAGGGCTGGGCCGACACGGCGGACGCGCAGACCAACCCGGCGAGCATCGGCTGCAACCGGATCACGATGATCGACAGCCGGACCCCGTACCCGGACCCGAACGTCGGCGGCACCGCCGCGCTGCAGGGCACCAGCATCCGCGCCGCCGGCGGGCTGCCGCTCGGCACGGAGCTGCACGTCCGCTCCGAGCAGTGGGAGGTGCTGGCCGGCCAGCCCTTCGAGGTCAAGACCCACGTGCGGGCCACGCAGGCGATCCCGGGCGCGCAGGTGGCCCTGGCGGCCCCGGCCGGCTGGACCGTCACGGGCCAGGGCGACATCGGCACCGTCACGCCCAACAACAAGGAGTCCGTCGCCACGTTCACCGTCACCCCGCCGGCCACGCTGGTCGCGGGCGAGCGGTTCCAGCTCAAGGCGACCATGACCACCAAGAAGGACGGCACCGGCAGCAACACCACGCTGGTGCAGGCCACCGCCCCGGTCCGCGGCACGCTCGAGCCGCTGCCCGAGGTGGGTGACTTCCGCGAGTGGACGCAGCGCAACCAGGTCCAGTCCCTCGACGCGCTGATCGAGTCGATGCTGAGCATCCCCAGCGGCGGCACCCGGCCGATCCGCGTCGACCTCACCAACCACAGCAACCAGGTGCAGTCCGGCTCGGTGAAGCTCAAGGTGCCCGCCGGCTTCGCCGTGGCCGAGGCGCAGCAGAGCTACAGCGGCCTGCAGCCCGGCGCGCGCGGCTCGGTCACGTTCACGGTGACCAACACCGACGCGTCGCTGCCGACCGCCAACCGGGCGCCCAACGACGGGCGCTACGCGGTGCAGATCGAGACCGGCTACGTCGGTGGCAGCGCGGTCGAGCCCGGTGTCCTCAATATCGTGCCGGTCACGTCCATCCCCAAGGCGGCGAAGGCCCCGGTCGTCGACGGCACGGCGAGCCCGGGCGAGTACGGCGGTCAGGCCATCGACATCTCCACCCGCTGGGAGGGCTCCGCGGCCACGGCGGCGGACATCTCCGGCAAGGCCTGGCTGACCTACACCGACGACGCGATCTACGCGCTGTTCGAGATCACCGACGACGTGCTCGGCACGGTGCTGCCGCCCGAGGACTGCAAGCGTCCCCGGCGCAACGACAACATCGAGTTCGGCATCGACCCGCGCGGCGGCTCGCCGAACACTTCCACGGTGTTCAACGTGGCGCTCTTCCCGGCGACGAAGGACCCGGCCAACGGCAACCCGCCGTGCTACGCCCGGGAGCGGGACAACCACCAGGGCGCCGGCCCGGTGACCGCGCCCGGCATGCAGGTCGCGTCCGTCGTCTCCAGCAACCCCTACACCGGCTACCGCATCGAGGTGAAGGTGCCGTTCAGCGTCCTGCCCGACAACGTGGACGCGGCGAAGATGGGCATGAACATCCTCGTGAACGACTCCGACACGCAGGACCTGGCGGCGCAGACCCGCGTCGGCTGGTCCACCTGGAGCGGCGTTCGGGCCGACCCGTGGCGCTGGGGCGTCGCCAAGCTGGAGGGCTACCAGACCCAGCCCTCCTCGCCGAAGGCGCCGATCATCCCGGACACCGCGGCGGAGAGCGTGAAGTCGCCGCAGACGATCCTGCAGTCGAGCTCGGACATGGTCGCCCCCGGCGGCTGGACGGCGCTGCCCGCGGGCACGATCCAGATCAAGGACGCGGTCAAGCAGCAGAACGGCGTCCAGGTCGAGCTCAAGGCCCGCCAGGCCGGCACCGCCCGGGTGTTCGTCTGGGACGGCAACGCGATCCTGGCGCAGTCCACGGTCGAGTTCGACCGCAGCGGCTCGAGTGCCGTGTGGCTGCCGACGACCGGTGCCCTGCCGGCCGGTGCCACGCTGCTGGTCTCGTACCAGTCCGGCGAGGCCACCACGGGCATCGCCCAGCAGCTGAGCTGAGCACGCTGAGCTGAGCACGCTGAGCTGAACGCACAAGGGAGGGGCCGGCGAACGCCGGCTCCTCCCTTCGCGTCCGCCTGATCCCACGAAGCCCGCGAGGACCACCACCCTCACGGTCACTTCCGCATGGCACGGCGACACCTGGCAGCTGCCACGCCTGTGCCGCCGCCACCGGCGGCACAGGCGCCTCCACCGTCGCCTTCGGCGTCGCGTCCCCACCCCAGATGTGGCTGTTCTCCTTCTGCGCCCACTCTTGAATGATTCGTCCGGGTTTGGTCCCTTCGGGACGTCATGGACTCCGCGCGCCTGCCATCATGAGGGGGGCACCGTCGCCCTCGCGTCGGTGGCGGTGAACATCAGAAGAACGGCCCCTGACATGCCCCGCGTGGAGGCGTGTAAAGGGTGCAGGCAGTGCCGGGCGTCACTGTGCGCGGTCAGGGTGCGCCGGTCAGGGTGCCTATACTCGGGCCGCAGCTTACGGCGAAACCAGAAGGTGACTCTCACGATGACTCTGGCTCAGCAGGCCGAGCACGACGGTGGTGTCCAGTCCGACGAACAGTCGCCCGGCCCGGTGCGGACGGCTGTCTGGAGGTCCGGATGGTTACCGGCGGTGCTAGTGGCGGTCGCCACGGTCGGAGTGCTGTGGTTCTACGACGTGTCACCGGCGACGACCGGGATCTTCGCGGCGTACATCGCGATCGGGATCACGCTGCCGGGGACGCTGTTGTGGCGGCTGGTGCATCGGGGGGCGCGGGCGCTGCCGGAGGACCTGGCGGCCGGGACGGCCATCGGGTACGCGATCGAGGTGCTCGCCTACATCCCGGCCCGCGCCCTGGGGGTGCCGCTGGCAGCGCAGCTGGTGCCGCTGGCGGTCATCGTGGCGTTCGCGGGTGTGCCGAGGCTGCGGCGGTACTGGCGCGGCGCCGGCCCGGCCGCGCGGACGCCGCTGGGCTGGTCGTGGGCGATGGCGGTGCTGGCGTTCGTCATGCTGGCGTGGGCGGCCAACTACTACCGGTTCGTCGGCATGAAGTGGCCCAGCTACGGCATGACCGACATCGACCTGCCGTTCCACCTGGCGCTCACCGGCGAGATCAAGCACCACATGGACCTCGTGACGCCGTGGGTGACCAGTGAGGGCGTCTTCTACCACTGGTTCGTCTACGCGGACTTCGCCTCGACGAGCTGGGCGACCGGGATCGAGCCGTGGGTGCTGCTCAACAGGCTCTCTCTGCTGCCGATGGTCATGGCGTACGTGTTGCTGATCGCCGCGTTCGGGCGCCGGGTGACCGGGTCGTGGCTGGGCGGGGCGCTCGCCTCCCTGGCCGCGTTCCTCGTCCTGTCTCCCGACCCGTACGGCTGGCAGCTGAACGGGTTCTACCAGACGTACGCGTTCAACCCCATGGACGACGGGTCCAACCTGAAGCTGTTCCTGTGGACCAGCCCGACCCAGACGTTCGGCAGCCTGCTGTTCGTGCCGCTGATGCTGCTGCTGGTCGACCTGCTGCGGGAGCACGGCGGGGACCGGCGGCGGTGGGTGCTGTTCGCGCTGCTGCCCGGGGCGATCATGGGCGCGAAGGCGACGTTCCTGCCGACGCTGCTGTGCGGGCTGCTGCTGGTCGTCTGCGCGCAGCTGGTGTTCCGGCGGCGGCTCAACCGGGTGGCGCTCGCCGCGCTCGTCGTCGTCGGGGCCTGGATGGCGTTCGCGAACCTGGTGCTCTTCGGCGGGGAGAGCCAGGGGCTGGACATCGTGCCGCTCGGCGGGATGCGGCACAACCCGGCCGGCGGCACCACCGGCTTCGTGGCCGACCCGAAGATGTACCGCCTGGTGATCCTGCTCGCCCTGACCGTGCTGTGCTGGGTCTGCATGTGGGCCGGCGCCGCCGGGCTGCGCCGCCGGCTGTTCGACGCCGAGGTGCTGCTCATGGCCGGGCTCGGGATCGTCGGCATGGCGGCGCTGATGCTGTTCGCGCACTCCGGCGGGTCGGCCGAGGGCTTCTTCCTGATGGGCGCGCGGCCGTACCTGGCGACCCTGGCCGTCTGGGGGCTGCTGCTGCTCGCGCCGGCGCTGACCTGGCGCACCGCCCGTCCGCTGCTGCTGGCCGTCGGCTCCGGCGCGCTCGTGATCTTCGCGATCCGCGCCATCGACGGCACGCACCTGCCGAAGTTCAGCCCCACGTACCGCACGGTCCAGCTGACCGCGAAGCTCACGTACCCGTACGCGATCCTGGCGCTGGTCATCGTCGTCGCGGCGGTCCTGGCCTGGCGGTACCGGTCCCGGCTCGGCGGCGTCAGGCCGGCGGCGCTGGTCGTGACCCTCATGCTCGGCTTCACCCTGCCGACCGTGGCCAGCCAGATCGCCAACGTGTACCCCACCGCCCAGAAGGACGGCTGGAAGAACGCCGCGAAGCTCTGGCCGATCGTCACCGAGGGCACCCTCGACGCCGGCCGCTGGCTGCGCGACAACTCCTCCTCCGACGACCTGGTGGCCACCAACGCGCACTGCGTGTACCTCACCCCCGAAGACGGTTGCGACCGCAGGCACTTCGGCATCGCCGCGTACAGCGAGCGCCGCGTCCTCGTCGAGTCGTGGGCCTACACGGCCGAGGCGCACAGCCAGGAGCGCACGCAAGGCGTGATGCAGCAGTACTCCATGTACTGGCACCCGCAGATCATCATCGACAACGACGCCGCCTTCACCGCGCCGTCCGCGGAGACCGTCGGCAAGCTGCGCGACCAGTACGGCGTGCGGTGGCTGTGGGTCGAGGACGTCTCCAACTGGTACTACGTGGACAAGCCGCCGTACCCCGAGGAGGTCAACGTCTCACCGGACCTCGGCAAGTTCGCCAAGCTGCGGTACCGCGCCGGACACGTGGCCGTCTACGAGATCAAGTAGCCCGGGGAGCGGTCTCAGAACTGGGCGTGGGTCATCGTGTACCAGGTGGGCACGAACGTCGTCAGGGCCAGCCCGACCAGCACGGCCAGCGACGTCAGCGCACGCCGGGTCGTGAGGCGGGCGGGCTCGGTGGGGCGCATGGTGGACCGGCCGGCGGCGACGAAGGCGGCCACCCCACCGAGCACGACGGTGGCCGGGACCAGCGCGTACTCGCCGCGGACGAGGTGGAAGCCGGCGGCCAGGACCATGGTGAGCGCGAGCCCGGCGGCGGCGAGCGGGACCAGCCGCGGCCTGACCCTGGTGATCGCCGGCAGGATCAGGCCGATGCCGCCGAGCACCTCGGCGACCCCGATGAAGACGATGAGCGGCTGCGGCACCGCGGCGTACCAGGCGACGGCCCGGGGCGCCGCGGCGTAGAGGGCGTCGTCGGCGAGCAGCACCTTGCCGAAGCCGCTGCCGGCGAAGAAGAAGCCCCACAGCACCTGCAGGGTCCACAGCACACCGTTGAGCGTGAAGCGGATCTTGGCGGCGGGCCGGATCGTGGTGGCGGTCGCGTCCATGGTGTCTCCCTGATGTCGTGGTGCGGGTGTCGCTGACGGGAGACAGCTGACCACCGCGGCGGCCCGCCGCGCGCCGGCCGTGGGACACCGTGGGACACCCGCAACGCGCCCCGCCTGCGGGAACACGGGAGCGTTCCGGCGGCGCCGACCGGGACGCGGCTCAGGACGGGCGGGCGCCGGGCAAGATGTGGGGATGGACGGCGATCATCTGCCCTACCCGGCGCGGCGCGGGCTGCAGGCCGCGCGGGCCCTCGCGGGCGCGGCGGACGGCACGCTCGCCGCGACGCTCGCCGCGCTGCGCGCCGGGGAGCGGCACGAGCGCGAGGTGGCGCTGTTCATGGCGCTCGTCGGGCGGGACCGGCAGGCAGTGCTCGCCGCGCTCACCGACGAGGACCCGCACATCCGGCGCAGCGCGCTGCTCGCCTGGGCCGGGTCGGCCGAGACCGCGCCGGAGCCGGTCGCCCGGGTCGTCGCGGACGCGCCCGCCGACACGCGGGTCGGGCTGTACCGGCGGATCCGCGTCCGCGGGCGGACGGACCTCGCCGAGGCGCTCGTCGACCCGGTCCGCGCCCGGTTCGGCGACGCCGAGGCCGCGGCGCTGCTGCCGGTGTGCGGCGAGGCCACGGTCGCCCGGCTGCTGCCGCAGCTGGCCCACGCGCTCGGCGACCGGGCCGCGCTGACCCGGCGCCACCCGCGGGCCTGCCTCGACCAGGCGGAGCGGGAGCTGGCGGCGCTGCCGGAGGCCACCCGCGGACCGTGGTGGGCGCGGCACGGCGCGGGCGTGCTCGCCGCGGCGCCCGCGCTGCCGCACCGGGTGCTGGAGCTGCTGGAGCATTACGGGCCGCGGGAGTCCCTGCCGGCGCCGTTGCGCGCCTACGGCGTGCTCACCGCCGCCGACCCGCTGCTGGTCCTGGCGCTGCTGACCCGGCCTTCGCGGGCGGCGTGGCTGGCCAGGACGGCGCTGCCTCGGGCGGTGCTGTCGCGGCTGGGCCGGCTGCCGGTGGCGGGGCTGGTGGGGCCGGCGCGCCGGCTGCGGGGGCACGGGCCGGCGTTCGCGCGGCTGCTCGCCGCGGTGCCGCCGCACGACCGGGCGGAGCTCTTCACCCGGGCGATGTCCGATGTGGACCGCTCCCGGTCGCTGCCGGAGGCCGACGTGCACCGGGTGCTGCCGGCCGGGCTGCGGGTGGCGGAGGCGCGCCGGGCGCTCACGCTCGACGCGGTGCGGCAGAGCGAGGCGCTGACCCTGGCCTACACCGCGCACCTGCCGTGGGCGGAGGCTGAGGAGCCGCTGCTCGCCGCGACCCGCCGGGCCCGCGCCGAGGACCGCGTCACCGCCTGGCAGCTGCTGATCCGGTGCGCGGCCGCCGAGCTCGACCCGGCCGCCGTCCTCGCCGCGACGCACCACCTGCTGCGGCTGCGCAACGAACAGGACCCGGTGCGCGCCGCCGCGCTGTGGAGCCTCGCCGACGTGCGGCCGGCGCTGCTGCGGCCCGAGCTGGTCGAGCCCCTCGAGCAGGTCGTCGCGGTCGTCGTCCAGGCGCGGGACACCTCACCGATGGCGCTCGGCCGGCTCAGCGACCTCGCCGTGCTGGTGCTGCGCGAGCGGTTCGACTCGCCGGTGCTGGTCCGGTGGGCGCTGCACACGTTTCAGCGGCTCCTCGGCGACGACCGGGTGCCACGCCTCGGCGGCCTGCCCCGGCTGCGGCGGGGGCAGGAGACGCAGGCGTTCGAGGCGGTCCGCGGCTGGGTGCGGCTCGGCGCGGAGCGGGCGAAGTTCGAGCCGCTCTTCGCGATCGCCCGGGCCCTCGGCGAACGGGCCTGGCGGCTGCCGGACCTGCAGTCGATGCTGGAGCGCGCCACCCGCCGCGGCAACCTCGCGAACGTCGCCCGCACCGCCGTCGACCTGTGGCTCGCCGATCCGAGGCACCGCGCCGAGCGGGTCGAGGCGGTGCTGCGCGAGGACCCCTCCGCGATCGCCCTGCCCGCCGTGTGGCGGGCCGTCTGCGCCCGGCGCGGCGACCTGCTCGACGCCGCCCTGACCGGCCCGCCGCCGACCGGCCGGTTCGTGCCCGCCGGGGTCCGCTGGGTGCCGCCGCGCCCGGTGCACCTGCGGCGCTGGCTGCCCCACCAGCACCGGGCGTACGTCGAACGCCAGGCCGAGGTGGTGCGGGACGTGGGCGCGACACCGCAGGCCCGGGCGGCGGCGCTGCGCGACGCGGCCCCGGTCCCCGTCTACGGCGAGGCCCTGGTCCTGGAGTGGGTCGACGCGGGCGACGTGGTCCTGGCGGAGGCGGCCCTGGCGGCGCTCGCCTGGACCGACCGGCCGGCGGCGGCACTGCCCGTGCTGCTCCGCCACGTCGGTGACGACCGCGCCCGGGTGGTGGTCGCGGCGGCCGGCCGGGTCAGCCGCTTCACGCCGCCGTCGGTGCTGCTGGCGGCGCTCGACCCGGCCCGCGGCAAGGTGACCGCCCGGAAGCAGGCGGTCCGGCTGCTGGCGACGCGGTCGGTGCCCGGCGCGGCGGACACGCTGTGGCGGCTGTGGCAGGACCCGGGCCTGCACCGCTCCGTCCGGGTCGCGATCGTGGCCGCGGCCCGGCAGCGCGCCGGCGACCCCGCGATGTGGCGGATCCTGCGCACGGCGGGCGCCGACCGGGACCGTGACAGCGGCCGCGACGAGCTGGCGGAGCTCCTGGCGGCCAGCCCGTGGGCGGTGCCGGTGCCGCTGCGCGGCGACTACGCGGCGCTGGTGGCCGCGGCGGCCGCCGGGCCGGACAAGCACGCGGCGACGTGGGCCTGGGCGATGCTGCCCGACTGGGCGCCGTGGCTGGCGGACGTGACGGGCGCGGCGGTGTCCCGGCTGACCGACCTCGACGACCGGATCGTGTGGCGCCCCGTCGTGCGGGCCCTGGCCGGCCTCGTCGACACCGGCCTCGGCGAGGCGCCGCTCGTCGCCGCCGTGCGGGCCCTGGCGGCGGCCAGCACGGACACCTCCGATGCCGCGCGCGACACCGCGCGGCGGCGGGTCGAGGCGATCGTCGACGCGGTCGTCGCGTGGTCCGACCGGGCGGCGCACGACGCGGCGGGGCGGGACGCGACCGGCGCCGCGGGACGGGCACTGTCCACGGTGGACGGGTACGTCCCGGCGGCGGCGGCCCTGCTGGTCGAGGCCGCCGACCTGGCCGACCCGGCGACCGGCTGGCTCGACGAGGTCCGCCGGCTGACCGCGGACCGGCCGGTGCTCGCGGCGCGGCTCGCCGGGCGGGCAGGCAGGCGGCTGGAGCGGCCGGCCGCCGAACCGGGCACGACCCTGGCGATCGCCACCCGGCTCGCCACGGGGGACGGGCTCGCCGACGGGCTGTTCGGCCTCGCGTACGCCGCCCGGGGCGGCGACCTGGGCTGGCCGGAGCCGTGGCGCGACGTCGTCGCCACGCTGCGCCGCCACCCGGTCGCGGAGGTGCGCGACGCCGCGCTGGCCCTGTCGACGGACCCGACCACGATGAATGAAACCGGATCAATGAACATCGGCTTTCCAGACGGCGTACACCTCGCGTGAGCCATCCCCGAACCCGGCGGGCGTGCCGCACCATGTCCGGCGTGAGAGTTGCGCACTTCTGCGACAGCCATCCCGGCCGCTCCGACGGCGTGGCCATCTCGGTCGCGACGACCGTGGCGCTCCTGCGTGACGCCGGGCACGAGGTCCAGGTGTACCAGCCGGCGCCGCTGCTGCGCGGGCGGGCCGAGCCGTGCGGGGTGCGGTCGGTGCCGGTGCCGCTGCGCAACGTCCGGATCGGGGTGCCGAGGTTCCCGGGGATGCGGCGGGTGCCGGAGGTCGTGCACATCCACACCCAGGGGCCGGTCGGCGTCGGCGGCCTGCGGTACGCGCGGGCCCACGACATCCCGGTCGTCATGACCTGGCACACGGACCTGCTCGCCTACTCGGCGCACTTCATGGAGATCCAGCTCGGCGCCGCCCACGCCGCGCAGCGCCTGCAGGTCGGCTGGACCGTCCGCGACTACCTGAAGCTGACCCGGCCCGGCACCGAGCGGCGGGCCCAGCTGGTGCGGGTCGGCCAGGAGTTCCTGGACCGCACCGCGATCCTCATCGCGCCGTCGGAGAAGACGGCGGCGAGCCTCGCCGAGTTCGAGCGCGTCCCTCCTGTGTGGACGGTGCCGACGTCGGTGGCGCTGCCGGACTGCCCGCTGAGCCGCGACGACCTGCGGCGGTCGCTGCGGCTGCCGGCGGACGCCCCGGTGGTCCTCGCCGTCGGGCGGGCCACCAAGGAGAAGGACCCGCAGCTGCTGCTCGAGGCGTTCGCGCGGCTGCTGCGGCGGCTGCCGGACGCGCGGCTGGTGATGCTCGGCGTGCTGCAGCGGCGGCAGGCGGTGCTGCGGCAGGCGCGGCAGGCCGGGGTGGCGCACGCGCTGCGGCTGGTCCGGCCGGTGCCGCACGCGAGCATGGCCGCCTACTACCGGATGGCCGACGTCCTGGCGTTCGCGTCGACCACCGACACGCAGGGCCTGGTGCTCATCGAGGCGGAGGCGCAGGGCCTGCCGGTCGTCCTCGCGGACGCGGCGCTCGCCGGCACGCACCGGCTGAGCACCGCGCCCGACGCCGACTCGTTCGCCGCCGCGCTCGTGCGGGTCCTGACGGATCCGTCGCTGCACCGCGAGGTGGCCGAGGCCGGTCGGGCCGCCGCCGGGGCGTACTCGACCCAGAACTACCTCGACCACCTGCTGCGTGCGTACAGCGCGGCTCAGGGTGTCGCGAGGGCCTCCGTCGGGGCGAGCCGGGCGGCGCGCACCGCCGGGTAGAGGCCCGCGATCGCGCCGATCACCAGCGTCGCGACGATCCCGCCGGCGGTCGCCCACGGCGGCACGACCGCCGGCCACGATCTCGTGAGCGCGTAGACGCCGGTGACCGTGACCCCGAGGAACACCCCGCCGACCCCGCCGAGCGCCGACAGCAGCAGCGACTCGGCGAGGAACTGCAGCAGGACCTGCCCGCGGGTGGCGCCGAGCGCCCGCCGCAGGCCGATCTCGGCGCGCCGCTCCAGGACCGAGATGACCATCGTGTTGGCCACCCCGACGCCGCCGACGAGCAGCGCGACCGCGCCGAGGCCGAGCAGCAGCCCGGTGAACGTCCTGTCCGTCGCCTGCCGGGCGGCGAGCGCGTCGGACGGCCGGGACACCTTGACCTCGTTGGGCTTCTGCGGGTTCGCGGTCGCGGCCAGCACCGACCGGACCGCCTCCACCTGCTCGTCGCGGGACCGCGTGTAGACGGTCGTCGGGTGCCCGTCGAAGCCGAGGTAGGTCTGTGCCGCCGTCCAGCCGACGAGCGCGGCCGCGTCCAGCTCCGGCGCCAGCGGCACCGGCCGCAGCACCCCGACCACGGTGAACCACCGCCGGTCCAGGTACACCTGGACGCCCTCGCCGGCCGTGTCGATGCCGAGCCGCCGGGCCGCCGCCGCACCGAGGACGACCGCCGGGTAGCGGGCCGTGGCGTCGTTGAGCCAGACACCGCCGGCGAGCGACGCGCCGACGGTGCGCGGCAGGTCCAGGTGCGCGGCCTGGACGCTGATCGCGCCGGTCTGCGCGGCCGGGATGTGGTCGCTGCGGTACACGTGCGCGCCGGACACCTTGCCGGTCGCGGCGACCTCGGTGACGGGGCCGATCCGCGAGATCATCGGCACCGACTCGTCGGGCAGGGTCGCCTCGCCGCCGAACAGGTCGTTGCCGGGGGCGACGGTCAGCAGGTTGGTGCCGAGCGCGTCGAGCTGCCGGTCGAGCTCCGCCCGGCTGGACGAGGAGATGCCGACGACCGCGGTCATCGCGGCGATGCCGATCGCGATGCCCAGCGCGGACAGGAACACCCGCATCGGCCTGGTCCGCAGCCCGGCGCTGCCGACCCGCAGCACGTCGCTGAGGAACAGCCGGGCCGGCCGCAGCGGGCGGGGGGCGCTCGCGGTCGTCATGCCACCACCTCCCCGTCGCGCATGACCACCTGGCGGGGCAGGGCCGCCGCGATCGCCTGGTCGTGGGTGATGACCAGCACGGTCGTTCCCCCCGCGTGCAGCTCGCGTAGCAGCTCGACCACGCCGGCCCCCGACGTGGAGTCGAGGTTGCCGGTCGGCTCGTCGGCCAGCAGCAGCGCCGGCTCGCCGACGACGGCACGGGCGATCGCGACCCGCTGCCGCTCGCCGCCGGACAGCTCGTGCGGCAGGTGGTCGAGGCGGTCCACGAGGCCGACCCGGACGAGGGCCGCCTCCGCCCTGGCCCGCCGCTGGGCCCGCGACGGCCCCGCGTAGAGCAGGCCGTCGGCGACGTTGTCGAGCGCGCTCTGGCCGGGCGCGAGGTGGAACTGCTGGAAGACGAACCCGATCCGATGGGCCCGCAGCGCCGACAGCTGCCGGTCGGTGAGCGCGGAGACGTCGTGCCCGTCGATGCGCACCGTGCCGGACGACGGGCGGTCCAGCGTGCCGATGAGGTGCAGCATGGTCGACTTGCCGGAGCCCGAAGGCCCGACGATCGCGACCATCTCCCCCGGCTCGACGGTCAGCGACACCTCCCGCACCGCGGTGACGCCGCCGGGGTACGACTTGCTGACCCGCTCCAGCGCGACCACCTCGGCCGGTCCGGCGGCGACGGCGTCCCCCGCCGACAGGTCGATCACGGCGGTCATGACGGCACCCCGACCTGCATGCCCTCGGTGAGCCCGCCGCCGCTGACCTCGACCCGCCCCGCGGCGAACATGCCGAGCTCGACGGCGACGACGCGGCCGGCGCCCTGCTCGACGACCTGGAGCCCGTAGCCGCCCTCGGCGAGCGCGAGCAGCGCCGAGACCGGCACCGTGAGCACGTTCTCCTTGCGCGAGGCGGTGAACACGACCTCGACGGTGATCTGGTCGAGCCCGGCGAACGCGGCGCCGTCGTCGGGCGTCACGGTCACCTCCAGGTTCGTCTCCGCCGGGGTGTTGCCCTGCGCGGGCGTGATGACCGTGACGACCTTCACGACCTTGCCGGGCACCGTCTTGCCGGTCGGCAGCTTGACGGTGACGGCGGTCCCCACGGCCGCGAGCCGCTGCTCGGAGACCTCCAGGGAGACGGTGACGACCGGCCCGGTGCCGGTGCAGGTGAGCAGCGCCCCGCCGGCGGGGTCGCCGAGGGCCGCCTTGTGCTCCTCGACGCGGACCGCGCCGACCGCGTAGACGACCCGGCCGAGCTCGACCACGCCGGTCTTCGTCAGACCGAGCTTGCCCTGCCACGCCTTGACCGCGGTCGCCGTCGACGCGGTGTACTCGTCGTCGACGGTGAACCCCTTGTAGCCGAGCGCGGCGAGGTTCTCCTCGAACTGGCGGACGTCGGCGCCCTCCGTGCCGGGTGCCAGGTTCCGGTAGGCGGGCAGGCCGCCGTACAGGAGCACGACCGGCGTGTCGTCCACCTTGTACAGCGGCTGTCCACGCTGGACGGTCGCGCCGACGGCCGGCAGCTCGGTCAGCGTGCCGCTGAGCCGCCCCGACACGGTCGCCGAGGTGCCGTGGCCGAGCTTGCCGTCCTCGGTCTGGGTGTCGACGAGCGTCTGCCGGGTGACCTTCGTGGTCTTCGGCGGCGCCGCCGCGGCCTGGGTGCTCGCGTCGCTGTCCCGGTCCGGCAGCCCCAGCCCGGCCGCGGCGGCCGCCCCGACGGCCGCGACGGCGACGACCGCCACCGCCACCCGCCCCGCCCTGCTCCTCCTCCTGCGCCCGACGGTCATGCGTTGCCGCCGGTCTCGGTCTTCTGGTTGGTGGCGGGGCCCCCGTCGCCGGGCCGCTTCGGGCCGAACTGCTGGCACGCCTGGTCCGCCTTCTTGAAGGCCTCGCTGCCGGGGTCGAGGTTGCTGCCCTGGCCGCCCTCGATGCGGATGCCGCCGTCCTCGCTCGGGTCCGGGAACTCCGGCACGCCGTTCTCCCGCATGCACTGCGAGTACTTGCGCATCCGCTCCTGCATCTCCGGGTCGGCCTTCATCGGCTGGCCGCCGTTGGGCATGTACTGCTTGCACTCGGCGTTCGCGGCGTCGACCTTCGCCTTGTCGGCGCCCTGCGGGAGCATCATGCTGACCCCGCCGCCCTCGAATTGCGGGTCCGGCATGTCGATGCCGTGTTCACGCATGCACTGGGCGTACTTGAGCATGTTCTCCTGGTCCTTGGCCGGGTCCCGGGGCTGGTTCCCCGGCCCGGCGCTCGCGCTCGCGGTCGGCGTGCCGCCGGCGCTCGCCACCCCGTCGTCGCCGCCGCCGGTGTTGCCGCACCCGGAGACGGCGAGGCCGGCGACGAGCAGCAGGCCGAGCAACAGACCCCGTGCCGGGGCTGTCCTGACGCGCATCATGGAGTTCCTCCTGAGAGGGGCCGGGCCTTCGCCGGCCGCTGCGCCGAAGTCAAGCGGGGAGCGCGTCACCGGGCCGTAACCGCGAACGTTGACGCCGGCGTGACGTCACCACGCGTCACCATGGAGGCATGCGCATTCTGGTGGTCGAGGACGAGCCGCTGCTGGCCGAGACGGTCGCGCAGGGGCTGCGGCGCGACGCGCACGCGGTCGACGTGGTCCACGACGGCGGCGCCGCCCTGGAGCGGCTCGACGTCAACGACTACGACGTCGTGGTCCTCGACCGGGACCTGCCGGTCGTCCACGGCGACGACGTGTGCCGGTCCCTGGCGGCCCGCGACGGCGCGGCCCGCGTGCTGATGCTGACCGCCGCCGCCGACATCGACGACCGGGTCGCCGGCCTCGCCATCGGCGCCGACGACTACCTGCCGAAGCCGTTCGCGTTCCGGGAGCTGTCGGCGCGGGTCGCCGCGCTCGGGCGGCGGGCGCGGGCGGCGGCTCCGCCGGTCCTGGAGCGCGCCGGGATCCGGCTCGACCCGCACCGCCGGGAGGTGTTCCGCGACGGCCGGTACGTGCCGCTGTCCCGCAAGGAGTTCGCGGTCCTCGCCGAGCTGCTGCGCGCCGACGGCGCCGCGGTCTCCGCCGAGCAGCTGCTGGAGAAGGCGTGGGACGAGCACGCCGACCCGTTCACGCACACGGTGCGGATGACGATCCTCAAGCTGCGGCGCAAGCTCGGCGACCCACCGGTCGTCCACACCGAGCCCGGCGTCGGCTACCGGGTGGCGTGATGACCACCAGGCTGATGAACAGGCTGACGATCCGGGCGCGGCTCACGCTGGTGTACGGCGGGCTGTTCCTCCTCGCCGGGCTGCTGCTGCTCGGGGTCACGTACGTCCTGCTGTACCAGCGGCTCAGCGGCAACGCGATCATCAGCGGGACCGTCAGCGGGTTGCCCCCGGGTGTCGCCGCGCCGCCGCCGGACGGGCAGCTGTTCGTCCGGCAGATCAGGGACGACATCACCACCGACGCCCGGCAGACGCTGATCGTCCAGGGCGGCATCGCGCTCGCCGTCATCGCGGCCGCGGCGACCGCGTTCGGCTGGCTGATCGCCGGGCGGCTGCTCCAGCCGCTGCACCAGGTGACCGCCACCGCCCGCCGGATCGCCAACGCCCCCGACCGCGGGCTGCACGAGCGGATCGCGCTGCCCGGCCCGCACGACGAGGTCAAGGAGCTCGCCGACACGTTCGACCTGATGCTGGCCCGGCTCGACCACGCGTTCGACGGGCAGCGGCGGTTCATCGCCAACGCGTCCCACGAGCTGCGGACCCCGCTGACGCTCAACCGGACGCTCCTGGAGGTCGCGGTCGACCCCGAGGACGCCTCCCCGGAGCTGCGGCAGCTCGGCAGGACGCTGCTGGCCGTCAACGCCCGGCACGAGCAGCTCATCGACGGGCTGCTGCTGCTCGCCAGGTCGGAGCGGGAGGTGACCGACCGGTCGTTCGTCGACCTCGCCGACATCGTCGAGCACGTCACGGCGCAACTGTCACGCCCTTCCGGCAGCTCCCGGCTGCCACCGGGCAGGGCCGCCGTGGACAGCGCACCGCAGGAGGCCCCGACGACCGGCAACGCCGTGCTGCTCGAACGGCTCGTCCACAACCTGGTCGAGAACGGGGTCCGGCACAACCTGCCCGACGGCGGCTGGGTCCACGTCAGCTGCGGCACCCGCCCCGACGGGACAGTCGCGCTGACCGTCAGCAACACGGGTCCGGTCGTGCCGCGGTACGAGATCCCGCGCCTCTTCGAACCGTTCCGGCGGCTCGGACCCGAGCGGGTCGCGGCCGGCGTGCCCGGCGCCGGGCTCGGCCTGTCGATCGTCGGCGCCGTCGCCCGCGCCCACGGCGGGCGGGTGCGGGCCGAGCCGCGGGAGGGTGGCGGGCTGGTCGTCACGGTGATCTTGCCCGTCGCACCGCCGGATTCCTGACATAACGGGTTGCTTTCGTCCGGCAGACTCGGATCATGCCAGTTCCGACCGACCCACCGGCCAGCACCGCCGAGCTCATCGCGCTGATGTCGACCGGCGCGCGGGTCCGCTTCCTGCACTTCTGGGGGCACCAGCCCAACCGCGACGGTTCCGTCGGGCCGGGCTGCCTGAGCCAGTGGTGGCCGGCCGAGTTCCAGGTCGGCGGCGTGCGGTACGCGTCCGCCGAGCACTACATGATGTGGTCGAAGGCCACCCTGTTCGGCGACGCCGCCACCGCGGCGAAGGTGCTGAAGGCCGGACACCCGAACGACGCGAAGACCCTCGGCCGCGAGGTCCGCGGCTTCGACGAGACCATCTGGAAGCGGGAGCGCTTCGACATCGTCGTCAACGGCAGCGTGGGGAAGTTCGGCCAGCACGAGGACCTGCGCGCGTTCCTGCTCGGCACCGGCGACCGGATCCTGGTCGAGGCGAGCCCCGTGGACCGGGTCTGGGGCATCGGGCTGAGCGCCCAGGACGCCTCCGCCGACGAGCCGGCCCTGTGGCGCGGCCTCAACCTGCTCGGCTTCGCCCTCATGCGGGCCCGCACGATCCTGGCGGCGGCATGACGTCGCTGAAGAAGCAGTCCCGCGAGCCGGAGCCGCTTCCCGACTGGCTGGCGTGGCCGGTGCGGGTGGTCGCGGTCGTCGTGGTCGTGCCGTTCAAGCTGCTGTGGGAGCTGCTCGTCGCGATCCGCAGGTATGTCCTGGAGCCGATCCCCCGGCTCGTCCACCGGTACGTCCTGCGCCCGATCGGCATCGCGATCGACTACGTCCTGCTCCGGCCGCTCGCCTGGGTGTGGCGCACCCTGATCTGGATCCCGCTGGTCTGGGTGCTGCGCAACCTCGTGGCGACGCCCCTCGCGTGGCTCATCGAGCACGTGGTCGCGCCCGCGCTGCAGGCACTCTGGGACGCGACCGTGTGGCTGGCGAAGCGCACCCGCCTGTTCTGGGTCTACCTCGGCAAGGGCGTCTACTACGTCCTCTGGGCCCTGGTCCAGGGGGTCCGGTGGACCGGGATCGGGCTGTACCGCTACGTCCTGCGCCCCATCGGCATCGCGATCGCGTGGCTGGCCGAGACCGGGTACCGCTACGGCATCCGCCCGCTGGGCATCGCCATCGCCTGGCTCGCGGTCGCGCTGTGGCGCTACGTGCTGAGGCCGGTCGGCCTCGCGGTCGCGTTCGTCGTCGGCGTCATCGGCTACTACGGGTTCCGGCCGGCGGGCCTGCTCATCGCCTGGCTCTGGCGCAACCTCGTCGTGCCGATCGGGCGCGGGATCGCGTGGGCCTGGAACCACTCGGTCGTTTTGCTGTGGAAGTACCTCGTGGTGGCCCCGGTCCGGTGGGTCTGGCAGTCGGTCGTCGCCCCGACCGGCCGGTGGATCCGCGATGCGGTCCTCCGGCCGGTGGGGCAGACGGTCGGGCGGGTCCTCGCCGCCCTCGGGCTGCGCTGAGGCGCCGCGCTGAGGCGCCGCGCTGTCGCCGCCCTGGGGGCAGCCCCGGGGCGGCGCTGGGGCTTACGCCACGGGTGCGAGCTCTCGCTCCTCGGCGGCCTCGACCTTCACGTGCGGCAGGAGGCGGTCCAGCCACGCGGGCAGCCACCAGTTGGCGCGGCCGAGCAGCGACATCGTCGCCGGGACCAGGACCAGTCGGACCAGGGTCGCGTCGACGAGGACGGCCGCGGCCATGCCGACGCCGATCATCTTGACCGTCACGTCGGGGTCGAGGGCGAACCCGATGAACACCGCCACCATGATGGCCGCCGCGCCGCTGATGACCCGGCCGGTCGCGGACAGGCCGCGGACCACGCTGCCCTGCGCGTCGCCGGTCGCCAGCCAGTCCTCGCGGACCCGGGACAGCAGGAACACCTCGTAGTCCATCGACAGCCCGAACAGGACGGTGAAGAGCAGGATCGGCACCCAGCTCGACACCGGCACCGAGTGCGGCAGCCCGACCGCCTTCGCGCCGGCGTCGGTCTGGAAGACGGCGGTCATCACGCCGTACGCCGCGGCGACCGACAGCAGGTTCATGACGGCGGCCTTGACGGCCACGACCGGCGCCCGGAACAGGACGGTGAGCAGCAGCAGCGATAGCGCCACCACGAACGCGACCACGATCCACAGCCGGTCGGAGAGCCGGTCGGAGATGTCGGCGAACACCGCGACGAGCCCCGTGACGAGCGCGCCGTCGGGCAGGACGTCGGCACGGAGACGGTTGAGCAGCTCGGTGGTCCGCTCGTCCTGCGGTCCGGTCGTGGGCTCGACGAGGATGACGGCGGCGTCGGCGGTACGGGCGGCCGGCGCCACCAGCGCCACACCCGGCACGGCGCGCAGGGCGGCGACGAGACCGTCGACGTCCGGCACCTTGGCCGTGTCGACGGCGATGACGAGCGGGCCGTTGGCTCCGGCGCCGAACTCGGCGGAGGTCAGGTCGTAGGCCTGCCGGGTCGTGTTGGAGGTCGGCTGGCTGCCGGCGTCCTGCGGCCAGGTGCGCATGCCGAGGACCGGCGCGGACAGCACACCGAGGACCAGCAGCGACGCCAGGGCCGCGACGACGGGCCGGCGCCCGACGAGCGCCGCCCACCGCGCCGTGAGCCCGGGCCGCGCCACCGTGTTCCGCGCCGCCGTGTCCCCCGCCGAGGCGGTGCCCTTGCGGACCGCGCGGGGCAGGACCCGGTGGCCCGCCAGGCCGCACAGCGCCGGCACGAGGGTGATCGAGGCGAGCATGACGGCGCCGACGGCGGCGAACGTGGCGTAGCCGAACGACGAGTAGACCGGCAGCGTCGCCAGCCTCAGGCCGAACAGCGACACCAGCACGGTGAGCCCGGCGACGATGACCGACGCGCCCGCGGTCGCGTTCGCCGCGGCGGCCGCCTCCCGCGGGCTCAGCCCCGCCCGCAGCCCTTCGACGTGCCGGGCGACGAGCAGCAGCGCGTAGTCGATGCCGACGCCGAGCCCGACCATGGTCGCGATCGTGGGGGCGGTGCCGCTGATGTCGGTGACCTTCGCGAGCAGCGCGATGATGGCGCTGGCGACGCCGAGCCCGCTGATCGCCACGATCAGCGGCAGGCCGGCCGCGATGACCGAGCCGAGCGCGAAGACCAGGATGAACAGCGCGGCGACGATGCCGACGGCCTCGGCGGTGCCGGACGGCGCGGAGATGTTCTCGGCGACCTGGCCGCCGAACTCGACCTGCAGGCCCTCGCGGACGAGCGGCTCGGCGGCGGTCCGCAGCGCGTCCATGCCGGCGGTGCCTTCGAAGTCGGTGACCGGGATGGTGTACCGGACGGCGATGAGCGCGGTGTCGCCGTCGGCCGACATGCGCGGCTGCGACACGTCCCCGGCGCTCGGCATCGCGGCGAGCCGGGTGCGGAGCCCCTCCAGGGTCGCGGGGTCCACCTTGCCCTTGCCGTGGACCACGACGCGGGCGTCGGTGCCGGCCAGCTCCGGCAGGTGCTTGCGCAGGAACTCGGTGCCCGCCTGCGACTCGGTGCCGGGCACGTTGTAGTCGTCGTGCGGGGTGCCGCCGAAGCCGGCGGACAGCGCGGTGAACGCGACGAGCACGATCACCCACGCGCCGATGATGCGCCAGGGATGGGCGGCGGCCGCTCCTCCGAGCCGGCCGAGCAAGCGGGACATATGTGGTGCCTCCAAATCGTCTGAATCAGCAGCGACACCATCCCGGGTGCCACTTACAGCCGACTTGGAGGTGACTAGGACAGCACTAGAGCCGCATGACCGGCGGCGGCTGGAACGCACCGGACAGGACGGCCTGGCTCGGCTCGTACACCCGCAGCACCGGCCGGAAGCCTCCCTCCGGCGCCGGCAGCCAGTTGGCGACGTCGTCGGGCCGCTCGTGCTGGATGCGGATGGTGAGCGAGCCGTCGGCCTCGGGCCGCAGCCCCGGTGTGTCCGTGCCGATCGCGCGGCGGTCCAGGGGGTTCGGCACCGGGAAGGAGCCGGGCGCGTCGTACATGGACAACGACCACCCGGCCTCGGCCGGCGGCGGCTCGGGGAAGCGGAGCTCGTAGCGGTGGGCGCCGCTGAGCCGGACGCCGGCCGCGTCCTTGTGCACGGTCGGCGCGACCGACTCGTAGGCGTGGTTGCCCCACAGGCCGGTCCGCGCCGCGACGGCCCGCATCACGTGCGCCTCGTCGCGGTCCGGCATCGTCCACTCCGGCGTGTCCATCGTGCCGACCTCGAAGAAGTCGAGGTTGAAGTCGAACATGTGCAGGTCGTTGGTCCAGCCGTTGACGAGTTCGGCGTGCCGGGTCGTCGCCTCCTCCTCCAGCTGGTCGCGGGCCGCTTCGAGCCCGTCGCGCAGCGTCTCGCGCAGCTCGCGCGGCGCGCCCGCGTACGGCGACGTGCCCGGCTCCAGCAGCCCGATCGCCGCGAACCTGCGCTGGTAGCGCCGCTCCGCCGGCGACGGGGGGAACGCCGCGAGGGCCCGCCGCAGCGTCTCGAAGAACACCAGGTCCTCCGGGACGCCCGCCTGCGGGTGGGGCAGCCCGTCGAGCGGGACCTGCGGGTACATCGGCTCGATCCGCAGCGCGTCCTGCAGCGCGTGCACGGCGGTCGCGTCGTCGGCACCGCCGCAGGCGAACCGCCCGATGAGCGTCGTCACCATCGTCGGGATCCTGATGACCTGGGCGCCGGGGGCCTCCCGTCCGGCCCACCCGGGCGGGACGAGCAGGAACTCGCGCTCGCCGCCGCCGGTGGACCGCCGGCCGACGTACGCGAAGTTGTCCGTCCACGCGTCGACGAACTGCAGCACGTGGTACCGGTCGCCGGTGTCGGGGACGCGCAGCCACAGCGGCCCGCCGGACAGGTCGAGCCGCGCCGTCGAGTGCAGCAGGTCCGGGTTGGCGTTGGCCCGGTCGTCGAAGCGCCGCTGATGCCTGAACGTGTTGTCCGCGCCACCCTCCCGCTCCACGGCGGCGAGGCTGGTCAGCAGCGGGTAGCCGTACTGGAACGCCTCGGCGGCCAGCGTGGTCAGGTCCATCGCGCGGAAGTCCATGCGTCCCTCCCGGAATTGGATCGCCTCCTCTGGACTCCAGCCTGCCCGCCGGCCGTGACGCCGGTGGGTGAGTCGCCGGGTGGCTTCACCCGCATGGGTTCGCGCGGCCTCGGTTGGCTTCACCCGCGCGGGGTCCCGCGCCCGCCGGTGCTTCCTTTGCGCGGGCTGGTGCGTCTGGCCGAGGTTCACTTGCGCGGGTTGGTGCGTCTGGTCGGGGTGGCGGTGGCCGGGTCCTCGGGCCATGGGTGGCGCGGGTACCGGCCCCGCAGCTCGGCCCGGACCTGCGGATATCCGGTGCGCCAGAAGGACGCCAGGTCGCGGGTGACGGCGGTCGGACGCCCCGCGGGCGACAGCAGGTGCAGCAGGACCGCCACCCGGCCGTCGCCGATGCGTGGGGTCTCCAGCCAGCCGAACGCCTCCTGGACCTTCACCGCGAGGACCGGCGCCTCGGGGTCGCTGTAGTCGAGCCTGACGAGCGAGCCGCTCGGCACCGGCAGCCGCTCGGGCGCGAGCTCGTCGAGCCGGGCCGCCGCGGGCCACGGCAGCATGGCCCGGAGCGTCGTCCCGGGGTCGACCGCGGAGAGCTTCGTGACCCGGCTCAGGTCGGTGTGCGCGATGACGGCGGCGTCGCTGACGTCGGGCCACGGCGGGCCGAGGGCGCGGTGGCAGAAGTCCATCCGCTGCCGCAGCTGGGCCGCCTCCTTCGTCCAGCGCAGCCCCTGCTTGGCGAGCGCCTCGCGGAGCGCCCGCTCGACCAGCTCCCGCGGCGGGTCCTTCAGCTCGCGCCGCCGCAGCGTGATCGCGCCGAGCCGCTCCTGGCGCTCCGCGCCTTCCGCCGTCACCTCGTCCACCGTGGACAGCAGCGCGGCGCCGGCCTCGCGGGCGGTGTCCTCGTCGATCGCGGCGGCGAGCCGGACCCTCGCGGAGGCGCTGCCGGGCTGCCGGTCGGCGACGGCGACCGCGAGCCACGGGTGCCCCGTCAGCGCCGACCCCTGTGCCAGGGCCGCCTCGGTCCCGCCCGCCATCAGGTACGCGCCGCCGCGCAGCCGGGCGAGCCGCTCCGGGTGGGCGAGCCCGACGATCAGCCCCGCGACCAGGTCGTCGGGCATCGTCACGGGCGCCCCATCCCCTCCGGCGGCACGCCGCCGGCCGCCGTCCTGGTCGGCGCGCTGCCGGTCGTCGGCGGCGGGCTGCCGGCCTTCAGTGGCGGCGCGCTGCTGATCGACGGCGGCGGGCTGCCGGTCTTCGGTAGCGGTGCGCTGCGGGGCGTCGGGGGCGGCGCTGCGCTGCAGGCGGTCGGCCTCGGCGCGCCAGCGGGGGTCCCGGGCGTCGCGGAGGTGGCGCCAGGCGGCAGCGAGGTCGTCGCCCCTGGCGAGGGTGTCGTCGGCGAGGATCGCGACCACCTCGGCCGCCTTCCGCGCCCCCACCGCCGGCGCGCCGTCCAGCAGCGCCCGCGCCAGCCGCGGATGCGCGCCGACGCGCGACATGCGGTGCCCGCGCGGCGTCGCCCGCCCCGCGTCGTCCACCGCGCCGAGCGCCCGCAGCGTCGCCTGCGCCACCCGCATCGCCGCGTCCGGCGGTGTGTCCGGCAGGGCGAGACCCACCCCGCCCGGGTGCCCCCAGCAGGCGAGCGCGAGGGCGAACGCGCTCAGCTCCGCCACGGCCACCTCGGGCTCGGGCTGCGCCGGCAGCCGCTCGTCGTCCAGTTGCGACCAGCAGCGGTACACGACGCCGGGCCCCTCCCGTCCGGCCCGCCCGGCGCGCTGGACGGTGGAGGCCTTCGCCGCCCGTACCGTGGCGAGAGAACCCAGACCGCGAGCATGATCCGTCCGTGGGACCCGCGCCAACCCGGCGTCGACCACGACCCGCACTCCCGGCACCGTCAGGCTGCTCTCCGCCACCGCCGTCGCGAGCACGACCCGGCGCCGGTCGCCGGCCCTGATCGCCGCGTCCTGCGCCGCCGCCGGCAGCCGGCCGTGCAGGACGTCCGTGGGCAGGTCGGCGAGCTTGCCGCGCACCGAAGCGATCTCCGCCGCGCCCGGCAGGAACACCAGCAGGTCCCCGGCCGTCTCCCGCCACGCCCTGCGCACCACCGCCGCCACGTGGTCCAGGAACGCCGGGTCGACCTTGAGCCCGTGCGGCGGCCTGACCGGCCGCTCCGGCGGGCACCACACCACCGCCACCTCGTGCGGCGACCCCTCCGCCGCGACGACACCCGCCTCCAGCAGCTCCGCGAGCCGCTGCGTGTCGGCCGTCGCGGACGTCGCCAGCAGCCGCAGCTCCGGCCGCAGCGTCTGCCTGCTCTCCACCAGGAACCCGAGCGCCAGATCCGTGTCCAGGTGCCGCTCATGACACTCGTCGATCATCACGGTCCCCACCCCCGCCAGCTCCGGGTCCGCGAGGAGCCGCTGCACGAGCAGCCCGGTCGTGACGACCTCGACCCGCGTCCCGGGCCCGACCCTGCGGTCGCCGCGGACGCTGTACCCCACGCTCTGCCCGACCCGCTCGCCCCGCAGCTCGGCCATCCTGCGCGCCGCCGCCCGCGCCGCGATCCGCCGCGGCTCCGCCACCACCACCCTGCCCTCGAACGCCCCCGCGAGGACCCCCGGCACCAGCGTCGTCTTCCCACTCCCCGGCGGCGCCACCAGCACCCCGGCCCCACCCCCGAGCACGGAGACCACATCCCCGAGCACCCGCTCCACCGCCAGCTCACCCACGCCCCCACTCCTACCCCATCCCGGCCGCGACCCGTGGCCGGGGGCCGGTCATGGGCGGAAGGTGACGGTGGGGAGCGACTTTCGGCGGTAGGCGGGGCGGTGGCGGGCCGGTGGACTGGAGGCATGGGAGCGTTCATCCGCAAGGTGGCGCCGGTGGCCGGGCTGCTCGTGCTGGCGCCGTTCGTCGGGGAGTACCTGCTGGGCAACATCTCGGTGCGGGAGCTGGCCGCGCTGCCGTTCCTGGTGCCGATGTACGGCGCCGGCGCGCTGCTCATCAGGGAGGTGGTGCGGCGGGCCGGGTTCGGGTGGCCGGCGGTGCTGCTGCTCGGGGCGGCGTACGGGGTGATCGAGGCGGGGCTGGCGGACCAGTCGATGTTCAACCCGGCGTTCGAGGGGCACGACTTCCAGTCGGTGACACCCGTGCCGGCGCTGGGGATCAGCGCGCTGCACTCGCTGGCGTTCGTCGTCGGACACGCGGTGTGGAGCATCACCCTGCCGATCGCGCTGGTGGAGCACCTGACGCCCGGCCGGCGCCGCACCCCGTGGCTCGGACCGGTGGGGCTGGTGGTGACGGCGCTGGCGTACCTCGGCGGGCTCTGGATCATCTTCAAGGAGCTGCACGACTCGTCGGGGTTCCTCGCCACGCCGGCGCAGCTGACCGGGGCGGCCGTGGTGGCGGCGTTGCTGGTGGTGGCCGCGTTCCTGACCCGCCGGCCGGGACCGCGCGGCGCGGGCGGGTGGGTGCCGAAGGCGTGGCTGGCCGGGGCCGGTGGCTTCGTGCTGTCGGGGGCGTTCGTGGCGGTGCCGGAGAGCTGGGCCGGGGTCGGGATCGGTGTGGCACTGCTCGGGCTCGCCGCCGTCGTCGTCTCCCGGCTCGCGCGGAGCCCACGGTGGACGCACGGGCGGCACATCGCGCTCGTCGGCGGGGTGCTGCTGACGTACGCGTGGCTCGGCTTCGTCCTGACCTGGCTGGTGCGGCCCGACGACCAGGTCCGGTGGTGGGGCAACGCCGGGTTCGCGCTGGCCGCGGTCGCGCTCCTGACCTGGTGCGGACGGGTCCAGCGCAAGCCCAGCGCAGACTCGGGGCAGGTTCAGCGCGGGTGAGCGCGGAGCGCCGACAGGGCGGCCTCCGCGTCGGCGACCCAGTGGGCGGCGCCCCACGTGGCGGCGACGTCCCGCGACAGCTGGAAGTGCTCCGCCGCCCGGTCGTGATCGCCGAGGAGCTCGAACAGCCGGCCGAGGGTGTACGCGACCGGGCGCATCGCGATCGAGGTGCTGCTCACCCCGGCGATCTGCGTGCGGACCGGCAGCAGCGCCTCGATGACGGCGGGCGCCAGGTCGGTGCGGCCGAGCGCGACGACGGCCAGCCCCCGCACCGCCAGGAACGCGGACTGGAAGTAGTCGGGCCGGTGCCGGTGCTCGCCGACCGCGACGGCCCGCGCCTCGTCCGGCCGGCCCGCCTCCACGAGCGCCAGGGCGAGGGCGTCGTCGGCGATCGGGCCGAGCGCCTCCCGCGTCGCGCGGGTCTGCGCCAGGTACTCCCGGAAACGGCCCTGGCTGATGAGCAGGCTCGCGGTGGCGAGGAAGTGGAACCCGTCGGCGTGCAGCGACCCCTGCCGGCGCATGTGTTCGAGCGCCTCGTCGTAGAGCCGCTGCGCCTCGGCGTAGTCGCCGGCGACGTGCGCGAGCATGGCCCGGGCGCTGAGGATGATCGCCTGGGGCTCCGGCAGCTGGTACGCCGTGGCGAGCACCCCCTGCCGCGCGATCCGGTCCCGCACCCCGGCGGCGTCGTTGCCGGCGGCGGCGCAGTTGGCGAGGATCTGCTCGGCGGTCCACTCGTAGGCGACCATGTCGTGCGCCCTGGCGAGCTCCGCCAGCCGCGCGCCGACCTCGGCCCGCTCGCCGGCCTCCAGGTCGAAGCGCATCGTCCTGGCCCGGGCGGACAGCCCGAGCGCCCGCACGGCCGGGTCGGGCAGGGCCGCGGCGAGCTCGAAGGCCTCCAGGCCGGCCGCCGGGCCGCGCGGGTCGTCCTCGCCGTCGAGCTCGGCGGTGAACGCGTCGAGCAGCCGCACCCTGGTCGCCGGGTCCAGGTCGGGCTTGCGCAGCAGGCGGCTCAGCAGGCCGACGACCCGGTGGTCGATCACGCCGTACGGGCGGATCTGCCACGGCGTCGGCACGTTCCACGCGGTGAACGCCGCGATCAGCAGGTCCTCGCGCCCGCCGGAGACGGCGATGTCCAGCGCGCGGTCGCGGGTCTGCCGGGCCTGCCCCACCGCGCCCGCCCGCGCCTGCGCCCGCAGCAGCCGGCCGAGGAGGTCGATGCGCAGCTGGTCGCGGTCCCCGGCGACGGCCTCCACGGTCTGCACCGCGCCTTCGAGCAGCTCGATCGCGGCGTCGTACGCATAGCGCCGCTCGGCCAGCTCCGCCGCCCGCACCGCGTAGTCGACGGCGAGCGCCGCGGTGTCCGACGAGGCGGCCCGCGCGTAGTGGTATGCCAGCGCGGGGTAGTCGTCGGGGCGCAGCTGCCTGGTGCACGCGGCGACCTTCGCGTGCATGCGGGTGCGGCGCAGCTGCGACAGGTCCGTGTACATCGTGTCCCGGACCAGCCCGTGCACGAACCTGACCCGCCCCGGCGCCGGCTCCGTCAGCAGGCCCGCGATGAGCCCGGCCTCGAGCGCGTCGAGCACGGCGCCCTCGTCGGTGTCGGCGGCCCCGACGAGGGTCTCCACGTCGGCCTCCCGCCCGACGACCGCGGCGAGGCGCAGCACCGCGACGGCCGGCTGCGGCAGCCGCGACAACCGTCGGCGCAGCACGTCGCGTACCCCTTCCGGCACCTCGGACGTGGCGACGAGCGCGCCTTCGGAGGCGAGCAGCCGCGCGGACTCCCGGACGTAGAACGGGTTGCCGCCGGTGCGTTCGGCGAGGGCCGCGACGGTGCCGGCGTCGGCGTCGGCGAACGCGCCGACGAGCCGCTGCACGTCGGCGGGCCCGAGCCCGTCGAGGTGGACGCGCAGCGGCGACCGCCGGGCGAGCGCCGCCAGGGTCTCGGCGAGCCGCTCCCTGTTGTCGGCGGGCCGCAGCGCGGCGACGATGAGCACCGGCGCGTCGGTGAGCTCGGCGACGCTGGCGAGCAGCAGCAGCGTCTCGGCGTCGGCGGCGTGCAGGTCGTCCAGGACGATGGCCACGGGCCCGCGGGCGGCGGCCCGCCGCAGCCACGCGCGCACGGACCGGTGCAGGCGGAACCGGCCGCCGGCCACGTCGCTGACCTCGCCCGGGATCGCCGGGGGCCGGTCGGCGTCCTCGAGCAGCGGCGCGAGCGCCGGCGCGAGGTCGTCGGGCGGCACCTCGCCGGCGAGCCCGCGCAGCGCCTCGACCCAGGCCCACGCCGGTGGCGCGCCGTCGACCTCGGGGCACCTGCCGACCGCGACGAGCCAGCCGCCGTCGAGCAGCTCCTGCCGGAACCGGGCGAGCACACTGGTCTTGCCGACCCCGGCCTCGCCGCTGAGCAGCACGATCCGCGGACCGCCGGCGACCGCCTCGGCGGCGACTCCGGCGAGCGTCGCCAGCTCCTGTCCCCGCCCGACGAACACCTCGTCCTGCCCGGCTCCACGCGCCTGCGGTGGCGTCGTCCGCTCGTGTACGGCGCTGCCGCCGGCGCGTTCGCCCGCCTCCGCCCGCCACCCGCCGGCCCTCGCGTGGTGCTCCTGGCCCGCCACCCGGGGGTGGTGCTCCTGGCCCGCCACCCGGGCGGCGGGCGATCGGTCCGGCGGCGCCGCGCCCTGCCCGCGGTGCGCAACGCCCGCCGGTCCCGCACTCTCCGCGGGCCACCCATCGGCGCCGCCGGAGCCGGGCCGCGCGCCGTGCCCGCCGGAGCCGAATCGTGGGTCAGGCCCGCCGGGTTGCGGGTGCGGGGCGGGCGCGGCGGTCGCCGGTACATCGGCCCGGACGCTGCCCGCGGAGCCGGGCGCGGGGCGCAGGCTGTCGAGGACCTCGACGCGCTGGCCGAGGATCGCGGACTCCAGCTCCACCAGCGCGGGGCCCGGGTCCAGGCCCAGCTCGTCGGCGAGGACGGCGCGGGCGCGGCGCAGCGCGGCGAGGGCGTCGGCCTGCCGGCCGGTGCTCCACAGAGCGAGGGCGAGCAGCCGCCACCCCTCCTCCCGCAGCGGCGCCTGCCGGGTCAGCAGCTCCGCCTCCGGGACCGCCTCGGCGGCGCCGCCGGTCCGCAGCGCCACGTCCAGCAGCAGCTCCCGGGCGACCAGGCGGAGCTCTTCGAGGCGCGCCGCCTCCGGCTGCGCCCAGGGCTCCTCGGCGAACTCGGCGTACGCGCCGCCCTGCCACAGCTCCAACCCGGCCCGCAGCAGCAGCCGAGCCCGGCCGGGCTCGGCGGTGTGCGCGGCGCGCGCCTCGGCGAGAAGGGCCTCGAAGCGCCACGCGTCGACGGCGTCGGGCGGCACCCGGATCGCGTAGCCGGGCGGCGCGCTGATCAGCAGCCGGGCCGGCGCGCGGCGTTCGCGGGCAGGTTCGAGGACGCGGCGGAGGTTGGAGACATACGCCTGCAGGGACGCGATCGCCCGCGGCGGCGCCTCCCCGCGCCACAGGTCGTCGATCATCCGGTCGACGGAGACGACGTCGCCGCCGGCGGACAGCAGGAGCGCGAGCACGGCGCGCTGGCGGGGGCCGCCGAGGTCGGCCGCACCGCCGCTGACGTCGACCGCGAACGGCCCGAGCACCCGCATCAGCATGACGCGGGCCATCGTAGCCGTCCCCAAGCGTGTTCCAAGACCGCTACAAGACAGTCCCCGCACCTTGAACGCACCACTGAAACCCGCGTTCTAGGAGTTACCGATATGACCACCACCGTTGAGCGTCCCTGGGTCCAGGAGATGGTCGTCGTGCACCGCGTGTTCCGGCGCGAGTCGCGGCTGATGCCCCAGCTCGTCCGCAACGTCCGGCCCGGCGACGTGGAGCGCGCCAGGTTCCTGGGGTCGATGTTCCGCGAGTACGACGCCGGCCTGCACTCCCACCACACGGGCGAGGACGCGATGCTGTGGCCGAAGCTGCTCGCCCGCGTCGACCTGGACGCGGACCTGGTGCTGCGGATGGAGCAGCAGCACGAGGTCGTCGCCGCCGGGCTCCGCGAGGCGATGGCCCTGCTCGCCGCGTGGGAGGCCGACGCGTCGGCGCCGGCCCGGGACGCGCTCGCCGACGCCATGGACCGGCACCGCCAGGACCTGCTCGTGCACCTCGACGAGGAGGAGCACTCGGTGCTGCCGCTGGTGTCGGAGCACATCACCGTGGCGGAGTGGGCGGCGCTCGGCGAGGAGGCCCGGTCGCACACGCCGAAGGACAAGCTGCTCTTCATGCTCGGCGCGCTGCTGGAGGACGCCACGCCCGAGGAGACGAGCCGCTTCCTGTCGCACCTGCCCATGCCGGCCCGGGTGCTGTGGCACACGGTGGGCCGCCGCCAGTACGAGAAGCAGATGCGCAAGGTCCGCGCAGGGCTCAGCTAGGTGCTCGGCTAATTGGAGGTGTAGCCGGGGACGTCCTGGGAGCCGTCGGCGCTCTCGACGCGGTCGACCTCGCCGTCGAAGTCGTCGTCGTGGTAGATCAGGTCGATCTTGCCGTCGTGGTCCTGGTCGTAGGCGACCTGGTCGATGAGGCCGTCGTCGTTGGTGTCCCACATGGCGATGTCGGTGACGCCGTCGTGGTTCTCGTCGGCGACCAGCACGTCGGCCACGCCGTCGCCGTCGCTGTCGTAGCTCGCGGTCTGCAGCCCCTCGGTGGACGGCGGCGCCTGCGACCCGGCGGCGGCTGCGGCGGAGTCGGAGTCGGACTCCTCGGTGCCGGGGTCGGCCGTGGTCTCGCTCGCGGGGCTGAGGCCGGCCTGCACCCCGTGCTCCTCGCCGAAGACCGCGTGCGGGTCGGCGAAGTCGGACACGCCGAGGTCACCCGGGTCGAAGTCGACGCCGAAGTCGGACTGCAGGCCGAAGTCACTCATGCCTGTCACCTTTCCAGCACCGGCGAACCCGGCGCCACCCGGGACACGTGCGGGTCGGTATGAGAAGACCCGCAATCCGGGGGCGCCGGCTCCGCGTCCCGTCCGGCCCGAGCCTTCCTACGACGTCCGGTCGCCCGGCGCTTCCCGGTCGTCCGGTCGCCCGCCGCCCCCGGTGAGCCCCTCCCGGGCTTCCGTGGCGAGCGCGAGGTTGGCGCGGCGCATCCCGTACAGGAAGAACAGCACCAGACCGGCGGCCATCCAGATCAGGAACCGCACCCAGGTCACCACCGGCAGGTTGAGCATCAGCCACAGGCTGGCCAGCACGCTCAGCGCCGGCAGCCACGGCACTCCCGGCGCCCGGAAGGCCCGGGGCAGGTCCGGCCGCGTGCGCCGCAGGACGATCACGCCGAGCGACACCACGATGAACGCGAACAGCGTCCCGATGCTGGTCAGCTCCGACAGCTCCGACAGGGGCACGAACGCGGCGAGCACGGCGACCACGACGCCGGTGATCGTCGACATGACCCACGGGGTGCCGTAGCGGGGGTGCACCTTCGACAGGACCGGCGGCAGCAGGCCGTCGCGGGCCATCGCGAACGACACCCGGGCCTGCCCGAGCAGCAGCACGAGGATGACGGACGTGATGCCGCACACGGCGCCGAGGGAGATCAGGTCGGCGGCCCAGCCCTGCCCGACGAGGTCGAACGCCTTCGCCAGCGGCGCGGCGGTGTCGAGCTGCTCGAAGGGGACCATGCCGGTCACCACGAAGGCGACCGCCATGTACAGCACGCCGCAGATGACCAGGGAGCCGATGATGCCCCACGGGACGTCGCGCTGCGGGTTGCGGGTCTCCTCAGCCGTGGTCGCGACGACGTCGAAGCCGATGTACGCGAAGAACACGATGGACGCGGCCGCGACGATGCCGAACCAGCCGAAGTGCTGCGGCGTGATCCCGGCCAGGACCTGCAGCAGCGGCGCGTCGCCGCCACTGGCCTTGGTCGACGGCTCGGCGGCGGGGATGAACGGCGTGTAGTTGGCCGCCTTGATGAAGAACACGCCGAGCCCGATGACGAACACGACGACGGCGACCTTGACGACGACGAGGAACCCGGTGACCCGCCCGGACAGCTTCGCGCCCATGACCGCCACGATCGTGAGGGCGGCGACGATGAAGGCGGCCCCGAAGTCGGGCAGGGCCTTGTCCCCGGCGAGCCAGGTGGGCAGGTCGAACAGCTCCTGCAGGTAGGCCGACCAGCCGCGGGACACGACGGCGGCGCCGAGGGCGAGCTCCAGGCACAGGTCCCAGCCGATGATCCAGGCGACGAACTGCCCGAGGGTGGCGTAGGAGAAGGTGTACGCGGAGCCGGCGACCGGCACGCTGGAGGCGAACTCCGCGTAGCAGAGGGCGGCGAGGGCGCACACCACCCCGGCCAGGGCAAACGAGATCACGATGGCCGGGCCGGCGTTACGGGCGGCCTGCTGGCCGGTCAGCACGAAGATGCCCGTACCGATGATCACGCCCACCCCGAAGACCGTCAGGTGGAACGCCGACAGGTTCTTGCGGAGTCCTCTGCCCGGTTCGTCCGTGTCCCGCAGCGACTGCTCGATCGGCTTGGTCCGAAAGATCGACATCGGTACACCTCCTCGGGGCCTGACAGGCCCTGAACCCGACATGCCCGGACGATCTGGGTTCTACACCCGGGTGGCCGCACCTAGTACAGTTAAAACCTACCGGTTAGATAGAAATTAGGGGCGGGCATGCAAACCACAGTGGTCGTGGGCGGAGGCTGTAGCGGCGCCCTGACGGCGATCCATGTCAGCGGCCCGGCGGACCGGGTCGTGCTGGTCGACCCGGCGCCGGCGGACACGCTCGGTCGCGGCGCGGCGTACCGCACGACCGACCCGACACATCTGCTCAACTCGCGGGCGGCGGCGATGAGCGCGCTCGCCGACACCCCGGACGACTTCGTCGACTGGTGCCGGGAGCAGGGGCTCCCCATCGGCCCGGCGGACTTCGCGCCCCGCGCGGTCTTCGGCGACTACCTGCACGACCGGCTGCGCGGCGCCGACTTCGAGCACGCGCGCGGCGTGGCGATCCGCCTGGACGCAGGCCGGGAGCGACTGAGCGTGGTGCTGCGAGGCGGGCAGACCGTGGCCGCGGACCGGGTCGTGCTCGCCCTCGGCCACGGCGCCCCGGCGGGCCCGCTGTCGATCACCTCGGCCGTGCGCACCCACCCCTACTATGTGGGAAACCCGTGGACGCCGGGCGCGCTGGACCGGGTCCCGGGAGACGTGCCGGTGCTGCTGATCGGCACGGGGCTCACCGCGCTGGACGTCGCGATGTCGCTGAGCAACCGGGGGCGCCGGGCGCCGTTGCACGCGGTGTCGCGCCGTGGCCTGCTCCCCCAGCCGCACCTGGAGACCCAGCCGAAGGCCACCGGGACGTTCGCCCACGACGGCGCCGACGCCCGCGGGCTGCTGCGGGCGGTCCGGCGCTACGCGGCGACCGAGGCCGACTGGCGCTGCGCCGTCGACACGCTGCGGCCGCAGATCGACCGGCTGTGGCGGCAGCTGTCGGTGGACGCGCGGCGGCGGTTCCTGCAGCACGTCGCGGCGTACTGGGAGGTCCACCGGCACCGGATGGCGCCGACGGTCGCGGCGCGGGTGGCCGCGCTGCGCGACAGCGGCGCCCTCCGCACGCACGCGGCGGCGATCCACTCGATCCGGCGCGGCGAGCGCGGCTTCGTGGTGACGCTGCGGTTCAAGGACAAGGATGTGAGCTGGCCCGTCGGCGCGATCGTCAACTGCACCGGTCCGGGTGGCGCCGCCACCAGCACGCTCGGCCGGGCGCTGCTGGACGACGGGCTGGCCCGGCGCGACCCGACCGGCACCGGCCTCGACGTCGACGGGCACGGCCGGCTCGTCGGCCGCGACGGCGAGCCGTCCGACCGCATCTTCGCGATCGGCCCGACCCGCCGGGGTGCCTGGTGGGAGACGACGGCCGTGCCGGAGATCAGAAGCCAGGCCGCCGCGCTGGCTCGAGTGCCGGTGCCTGCTTGATCGTCATGACGTGCTCGACGAGCGCGATGAGCACGCCCTTGATCGAGCGCCGGTCGCGGGCGTCGCAGAGCACCACGGGCACGTCCGGGTCGAGGTCCAGCGCCCGGCGGACCGCCTCCGCGGTGTGCTTCTGCACGCCGTCGAAGCAGTTGACGGCGACCAGGAACGGCGTGTTGCGCTCCTCGAAGTAGTCCACCGACGGGAAGCAGTCGGTGAGCCGCCGGGTGTCGGCGAGCACGACCGCGCCGAGCGCGCCGAGCGCCAGCTCGTCCCACAGGAACCAGAAGCGGTCCTGTCCCGGGGTACCGAAGAGATAGAGCACGATGTCGTCGTTGATGCTGATCCGGCCGAAGTCCATCGCCACCGTCGTGGTGGTCTTGCCCTCCACGCCGTTGACGTCGTCGATGCCGACGCCCGCGTTGGTGAGCACCTCCTCGGTCTGGAGGGGACGGATCTCACTGACCGCGCTGACGAGCGTGGTCTTGCCGACGCCGAACCCCCCGGCGATGAGGATCTTCACCGCCAGCGGGATGTGCCCGTCAGAGCGATCGGAGACCATTGACAACCGCCTTGAGAATGCGATCGTCGGGCCGCTGCGGCCCGACGGATTGGTCGTACACAGGTTCGTGCATTTCGATGAGGCCCTGCTGGAGCAGGTCGCCCAGCAGCACGCGCACCACGCCGAGCGCGAGATCGAGGTGTGAGGCGAGCTCCGCGACCGTGATCGGCACGCGGGTGCGGGCCAGGATCGCATAATGCTCGGGCTGCAGGTGCCGCGGGCCCGTCCCGCCGTCGGCGTTGACGACGAACGCGACCAGGTCGAAGCCGCCGACGACGGGCTTGGCCCGCCCGCCGGTCACCGCGTACGGGCGCACCACCGGGCCGGCCTCGGAGTCGAGCCAGTCGTGCTCACCCCGCGACATCGGACGGAGCGCCCGTTCGTGACGGTGCGGTGAGGTACTGCCCGACCCGGGTCACCAGCATCGCCATCTCGTAGGCGATCACGCCGATGTCGGAGTCCGCCGTGCTCAGCACCGCCAGGCAGGCGCCCTGCCCGGCGGCCGTGACGAACAGGAACGCGTCGTCCATCTCCACGATCGTCTGCCGGACGGTGCCGCCGTTGAAGTGCCGGCCGGCGCTGCGGGCCAGGCTCTGAAACCCTGACGCGACCGCCGACAGGTGCTCGGCGTCGTCCCGGCCGAGGTGGCTGGACGCGCCCATGAGCAGCCCGTCGGCGGAGAGCACCACGGCGTGCTGCGCCGACTCGACCCGATCGACGAGGTCGTCGAGGAGCCAGTCGAGCTTGCCGGTGCGACTCGTCGATTGTGCCACCTATGCGTCCCTTTCCAGTGTGGGTTGATCGTCGGTGAGCGCCGCCTCCCGGCGCCCCCGGGTGAACCCCGCCTGCAGCGACGTCATCATCGCGCGGGTCTGCTCGGGCGACCTGCCACCGGTCCCGGCGGCCGCGAACTGCGACGCCGGCACGCCGTCGACCGTGTGCTCGTCGTCAGGTCGCTCCCGGAGCTGCGGGGCGAGGCTCGCCTGCCGGCGCCGCTTGGGGAGTCCGTCGTCGGTGAGATCGACGGGTTGCTCTGGTGGCGTCTGCCGCGTCGGTACCGCCTGAGCCGGCACGACCGGTGGCGGCATCTCGGCGTCGGCGTCGCGCCCGCGGACGGGCAGGGGCACGTGCGTGGCGGCCGTGCTCACCTGCGACGGGACGAGCTCCAGGACCTCCGCGGTGAGCCGCTCGTCCGGCCCGACCCGGCGCGTCTCGAACTCGGGCTGCGCCGCCACCTCACCGGCCAGTTCGCCGTCCAGCTCACCGGCCAGCTCGCCCGCCAGCTCCGACGCCGCCTCCGACGGGGTCGACGCGGTCAGCTCCGGGGTGGCGCCCGTGATCAGGTGGGGCGGGATCAGCACGACCGCGGTGACGCCCCCGTACGGCGACGACCGCAGCGTGACCCGGACGCCGTGGCGGGCCGCGAGGAGCGCCACCACGAACAGGCCGAGCCGGGCGCTGTTGGCCGGGTCGAAGTCCGGCGGGTGCAGCAGCCGCTGGTTGGCCTCCTCGATCGCCTCCGGCGACATGCCCAGCCCGCGGTCCTCGATCTCGACCGCGAACCCGTTCGGCACGAGCTGGCCGCTGATCTGCACCCGGGTGTGCGGCGGCGAGTACGACGTCGCGTTCTCGATCACCTCGGCGAGCAGGTGGATGACGTCGGCGACGGCCCGACCGACCAGCGACGCCTCGGGCAGCGTGAGGAAGCCGACCCGCGCGTAGTCCTCGACCTCCGACACCGCGCCGCGGACCACGTCGACCATCGGCACCGGGTTGCGCCAGCCGCGGCCGGGGGTCGCGCCGGCCAGGATGACCAGGTCCTCGGCGTGACGGCGCATGCGGGTGGCGAGGTGGTCGACCCGGAACAGGTCCTCCAGCTCCTCCGGGTCGCCGGTCCGGCGCTCCATCCGGTCCAGCAGCGCGAGCTGGCGGTGCAGCAGCGTCTGGCTGCGGCGGGCGATGTTCAGGAAGACCTCGTTGAGCCCCCGGCGCAGCTGCGCCTCGTGCGCCGCGGACTCGATCGCGGTGCGCTGCACGGCGCTGAACGCGTTGCCCACCTTGCCGATCTCGTCGGTGCCGTACTCCAGCGGCGGCGCCGCCTCGGCCAGGTTGAGCTCCTCGCCCCGGCGCAGCCGGCCGACGAGCTCCGGCAGCCGCTGGTCGGCGAGGACCTGGGCGTCCTGGCGCAGGCCGGTGAGCCGGTTGATCAGCGACCGGCCGATCCGGATCGACAGCACGACCGAGATCGCGATCGCGAGCAGACCCAGCACCGCGGCGAGCACCAGCCGGACGATGATCGCGACACCGACGGGCTCGGCCCGCTCCAGGATCGTGTCGCCGTACTGCAGGTCCAGCTGGCGCAGCTGCTCGGCGAGCTTGTCGTAGGCGTCGCGCCACACGGCGATGTCGACCGGGATGGCGACGTTCGGCCTGGCCTCGGCGATGATCTTGTCCTCGAAAGCGGTCAGCTTCTTGTGCGCGTCGCCCGCGACGATGTCCCGGTAGACCCGCTGCACCGTCTCGGGCAGCTCCGCGGACTGCTCCGCGTATTCGGCGCGCTTCGCTCCGATCGCCGCGATCAGGTCGGCGGCCTCGGTGCGGATGAACTTGCCCGCCGCGGCGGCGCCGTTGACCAGCGAGTCCTCCCGCGCGAGCAGCTCCCGGGCCCGGCTCATCGCGATGTTGGTCCGGGCGTCCTTGCTCAGCTGCGCGTCACTGACGCCGGGCAGCGCGTTGTACCAGCGGTAGATCGCGTCGATCGGCCCGTTGTAGACCTCCATCGCGCCGGTCCGGTCGATCTGCCCCAGCGAGATCCCCGAGCGTCCCGACACGATCCCGTCGAGCGCCACCATGATCTCCGTGAGGCGCCCCCTGGCGGCCTCCGGCATGGCGTCCTTGGTCTCCCCCTTGCCGGCGAGGGACCGGAAGTGGCTGATGGCGGTGTCGGTCTTGCGCCGCTGCTCGGCCAGCAGCGCCGCCTCCGGCTTCCCCTCGGCCCGGCCGGACCCCAGGTACACCTGCGAGAGCTTCCGCTCCCGCTGCAGCTCGACGGTCATCGTCTCGGCCGGCTCGGCGGCCAGCTTGTAGTAGGTCTGCGCATCGAACAGCTCGACCACCGCACCGGACGTCAGGCTGGTCGCGAAGACCCACAGCACGACGAGCGACAGCAGCGGCGGGAGCAGCAGGGTCACGATCTTGGCGCGGATCGACCACGTGCGGATTCTCCACGTGCGGGTCTTCATGTGGTCCTCGTGGGTCGCGTCGACAAGGGGGGTGGCGCGTCTCGGGCATGATACGGACAGACAGGCGAGGAAGTCACCAACAAGGTCGTCGCCGTCCCAAACCCGGCTCGCTCCTGATCTCCCTCCCCCGCCGGTGTGCATTCCCCGCCCCCGGGCAGGGCGCCCCGCATGCGGCGTGGACGGTGGGTTTTCGCGATCAGTGCCTGGGCCGTGTGCACGACGGCGCTCAGCGTCGTCGGCATCGACAAGGTGGAGTCCATCCGCTCGTCCATGGTGGCCGCCACCAGCGGCGGCCGCCCTTCCGCCGCCGCTTCACCGTCCTCTTCTCCGTCGCCCGGCTCCACGCAGATGCTGCCCACCCCCGGCGGCACCGTCGCCGCCCACTGCAACGCCGGCCTGACCTGGGCCGACTACCTACGCCCGGCGACCGGCTTCCACATCGAGGACGCCCAGCAGGGCCCGGCCGCCGAATACCGGGTGACCTTCAAGACGAACGGCCAGGAGGTCCGCGTCGTCGTCCACTGCGACCCCAAGACCCTCCTCCCCACCACCGAGGTCACCCTCGGCTGAACCACCCACCCCACAGAACAAACCCCACGAACCACGACGCTGCGCGATCCACCCCCTATTCAGAGATCGACTTTGGGGTGGATCGCGCAGCATCTATGGAACAAAAGCCGCGAATTCGGGCATTGACCAACGTCTGTGCGGGTGGGCGAGGAGGGCGTGCGCGGAGCGGAGAAGTCGAGCGGCCCGCTGGCGAGTAAGGGCGGGGTGCAAGTCCGGCGCCGCGGGTTGCGCGGCGGCAAGACCGGACGAGCGCGGGACCGGTCCAGCGTGGCGGCGGGTGGCTGGTGGTGGGGTCAGGCTGGGGTGGGGTCCAGGAAGCCGAGCTGGGCGGCGGCGAAGGGGAGGTCGCGGTCGCGGATGGCGGCGCAGCGCTGGGCTGTGGCGGCGGCCTCCGGCAGGGCGGCGCCGGCGAGCTGGGCGAGGACGAAGCCGGCGACGTACGCGGACCGGTTGCGCGGTGTCGGGGCCGCCGAGGTGTGGACCGTGTCGGCGTCGTGGCTGTGCACGACCGCACCGTCGGCGTCGAGGGTGACGGCCACGACGGCGGCGGCGGTCGAGCGCAGGAGCATGCCGCGGGATGCGATGACGGCGGCGGTGGTCGTCCCGTCGACGACCCCACCGACGGTGTCGAGGGTGGGCGTGACGAGGTCCGGGCCGAGGTGGGCCCACGGCGCGAGGTCCAGCGCGTCGACGGCGAGGAGCGGCACGTCGAGGCGCCGGCTGGCCAGGAGCGCGCGGACGGTGGGCCCGAGGGTGCCGGCGCCGAGGTCGCAGACGACGACCGCCGCGGGGCGCTCGGCGAGGGACTCGCCGAGGCGGTGCAGGAGTGTCTCGGCGGCCCCGCCGGTGAGGGGGCTCGTGTCGCCGTCGTCGAACCGTGCCACCACCTGACCTGCGGCGACGACGCGGCGCTTGGTGAGCGTACGCCGGCCGACCGCGACGACCAGGCGGTCGGTGGCGCCGCCGTCCCACACCCTGGAACGCAGCGTGGCGCCCGCGTCGTCGTCGCCGGTCACGCCGACGACGGTGGTCCTGGCGCCCAGCCCGGTGAACGCGCCCGCGACGGCCGCGGCACCGCCGGCGACCTCGCGGGTCGTCTCCAGCGTGATGACCGGGACGGGAGCCTCCCGGCTCATGCGGGTCGGGGTGCCGGTCAGCCAGCAGTCGAGCACGGCGTCGCCGACGACGAGCACGGGTCGGTCCTGCCAGCGGGCGGCGAGTTCGGCGAATCTCACGCCTCCATGCCTACCCGACTCGAAACGGAACATTCTGCAACATCACAACATCGCCTGCGACAATTGCAGGATCGAACGCGCAGACGTGGCGATGATCGGTGGGGGCATGGCCGGCCTGTCCCTCGCCGCGGAGCTCGCCGAGCTGGACAGCCGGATGGTCGCACGGGTGGAGGCGGCGGGTGGCCACCGCGAGCCGTTGCGGATCGTGGTGCTCGAACGGGAGAACCAGTTCGGTTACCACACGACCGGGCGGTCCGTGGCCGCCTTCCTCGAGAGCTACGGCACGCCGGAGGTGCGGGCGCTGACCCGCGCGTCGCGGACGATCCTCGACGCGCTCGGCGCCGAGTCCGGCACGCCGCTGCTGCGGGCCAGGCCGTTGGTCTGGATCGCCGGCGAGGAGCAGCTCCCGGCGATGAACGCGCTGCTGACCGCCAACCCGGCGCTGCGCGGCACGGACGTCGCCGGGGCGCAGACGCTGTGCCCGGCGCTGCGCCCGTCGGCGGTCGCCAGGGCCGCGGTCGAGCGCACCGCGCAGGACATCGACGTCGATGCGCTGCATCAGCTGTACCGCAAGCGCGCCGCCGCCGCGGGGGTGGTGCTGCGCACCGCGATCGGCCTGGAGGCCGGCGAGTGGACCGGGCGCGGCTGGCGGCTCACCACCGACCGCGGCGAGCTGGAGGCCGAGCGGGTCGTCAACGCGGCCGGTGCCTGGGCGGACGCCGTCGCCGGGCGGCTCGGGGTGGCGGCCGCGGGGTTGAAGCCGCTGCGCCGTACCGTGGCGATCGTCTCCATCGAAGGGGTCGCGCCCGGCTGGCCGCTGGTGCACGACGTGGGCGACGAGTTCTACTTCCGCCCCGAGGGCGGCGGGCTGCTGGTGTCGCCGTGCGACGAGACGCCGTCGCCGCCGGTGGACGCGGTCGCCGCGCCGGAGGACGTCGCCCTCGGGGTCGAGCGGGTCGCCGCGGTCACCACCCTGGACCTGCGGCGGGTGCGGACGAGCTGGGCGGGGCTGCGGACGTTCGCGCCGGACCGCAACCCGGTCGTGGGGCCCGACCCGGTGCAGGACGGGTTCTACTGGTTCGCGGGGCAGGGCGGCTCCGGCATCCAGACCGCGCCGGCGTTGGCGCGGCTGGGCGCGGCGGAGCTGCTGGGCGAGCCGTTCGAGATCCCCGGCCTGCGGCGGGGCGCCCTGCACCCCCGTTAGGCGGGTTGTTGCAGCTGGTCCGGGCCCGTCGGCCGGACGCCCTTCAGCGTGGCGACCGTGGCCGGATCGCTCAGCAGCGCCCGCTCCGCGTCGTCGACGAACGCGAGGTCGGCCTCGACGTGCCGGGTCGCCGCCGACAGCAGCAGCCCGACGACCGGGTCGGCCGCCTTGCGCCGCAGGCCGTCGAGGTTGCGCAGCTCGCGCAGCAGGTACGTGCGTTGCTGGCCCAACACGGTGCGCACCACCTCCCCGTCGCCGGAGCGGGCCGCCGCGGTCACCTTGAGGAAGAAGTCGTCACGGAAGCCGCCGCTGCGCGGGCTCGCCTCGTCCAGCCAGCGCCGCAGCTCGCCGCGGCCGGCGTCGGTGATCTCGTAGACGACCCGGTCGGGCTTGACCGCCTGGGCGTGCCGCTCGGAGCTGACCATGCCGTCGCGGGAGAGCCGGTCCAGGATCTGGTACAGGTGGCCGATGTTCAGCGGGCCCCACTGCGGGCCGACCGCGGTCTCGAACGCGCTCTTCAGCTCGTACCCGTAGCTGGGCCCGTGCGACAGCAGCGACAGCACCGCGTGATGGATCGGCATGTCCAGAGCCTACTCGCCCCTTGCATTGTCGCAATGCATTGCGACAGAGTAGGGCGATGACCGCACCGTCCACCGGCGCCACCATCTCCACGGGCGCCGCGCTGTCCGTCGCCGGGTTGACCAAGCGCTTCCACACCGGGGAGCAGGACATCGTCGCCGCCGACGAGCTGACCCTGAGCGTGGAGCCCGGCAGCTTCACCGCGGTCACCGGGCCGAGCGGGTCGGGCAAGTCGACGCTGCTGCACCTGGTCGGCGCGATCGAGAGCGCCGACGCCGGCACGATCGTCGTCGACGGCGTCGAGGTGACCGCGCTGCGGCGGCGCAAGCTCAGCGAATACCGGCGCACGGTCGGGTTCGTGTTCCAGCGGTACCACCTGCTGCCCGCGCTCACCGCGCTCGACAACGTCATCGCGCCGGTGCTGCCGTTCCGCGTCGGGTTCGACAAGCAGCAGCGCGCCCGCGAGCTGCTCGACGCGGTCGGCCTCGCCGGCCGGGAGCGGGCCCTGCCGGCGCAGCTGTCCGGCGGCCAGCAGCAGCGGGTGGCGATCGCCCGGGCCCTGATCGGGTCGCCGAAGCTGCTGCTCGCCGACGAGCCGACCGGCAACCTCGACTCCGCCAACGGCACGCAGATCCTGGACCTGCTGCTCGACCTGCGGGAGGCGCGCGGCATGACGGTGCTGCTCGCCACGCACGAGCAGCAGATCGCGGCGCGGTGCGACCGGCTGCTGCGGCTCGCCGACGGGCGGCTCACCGACGACATCGACCTGACCGCCGGCGAGGACCCGTCGTCGACCCTGGCCCGAGCCACGCAGCTCCGGCTTTAGTCTGATTTAGCCCCTTTGCGCGGGTACCATCGACCTAGCTGCTCGCGGGTTGGGGGTGGACATGCCGCAGCTCGACCTCGGTGTGCTCACGCAGCCCGAACGGCTTGCCGCGCTCCGGCGGGCCCAGACGCTGCTGGCGTCGTCGTCCGCGCCGGTCGACGGCCTGGTCCGGCTCGCCGCGCGCTCGGTCGTCGCCCCCGTCGGTCTGCTGACCCTCGTCGACGACGAGCGGATGCACATCATCGGCCGGCACGGCCTCCCGCCGGACCTCGACCGCGTCCACGCCGAGCCGGCGACCAGCTCGTTCTGCCAGTACGTGGTGACCGAGAACGCACCGCTCGTCGTCAGCGACGCCCGGGACCACCCGGTGCTGCGCGACCTCGGCGCGGTGCTCGACCGGGGCGTCACGGCGTACCTCGGACACCCCATCCACGACCTGCACGGCAACACGCTCGGGGCGATCTGCGTCACCGACTCCGTCCCCCGGCACTGGACCGACGACGACATCGCCGCCGTGTCGGAGTGCGCCGCGATGCTGGAGGTCATGCTCGGCGCCGAGACCAGCCGGCAGGACATCTCGATCGCCGCGGCCGAGACCGACGCGGTGCTGGAGACCGCGCTGGAGGCGTTCATCGCCATCGAGCTCACCGGCGAGATCACGCGCTGGAACAAGGCGGCCGAGCGCACCTTCGGCTGGTCCGCCGCGGAGGCGATCGGCAAGCAGGTGGACGAGCTGATCATCCCCGAGCGGTTCCGGGCCGCGCACCGCGCCGGGCTGACCAGGCTGGCGCGGGGCGGCGTACCGAAGCTGATCGGGCAGCGGCTGCAGCTGTACGCCACCAACCGGGCCGGCGACGAGTTCCCAGTTGAGCTGACCCTGAACGTCGTGGAAGGGCCGGCCGGGCGGCACGCGCACGCGTTCGTGTACGACATCAGCGAACGCGTCACCGCCGAGCGGCAGCTCGCCCGCGAGCGGCATTTCCTCAGCGCCCTGCTCGACAACCTCGACGCCGGCGTGGTCGCCTGCGACGAGCGCGGCCGGATGATCCTGTTCAACCGCGCGATGCGGGAGATCACCGGCGGCGACGCCGACCAGTCGACCGCCTCGAGCTGGGTCGAGGCCTACCGGTCCTACGGGGACTCCGGCTCCTCGCAGGCGGAAGACCTGCCGCTCGTCCGCGCCTTCCACGGCGAGCACGTCCGCGAGGCCGAGGTCGTCGTCCACATGCCCGGACGCCCCCGGCGCAGCTTCACCGCCAACGCCCAGCCGATCCGCGACACCGACGGCAACCGGCTCGGCGCCGTCGCGGCCCTGCACGAGGTCACCGACCGGCGCCGGGCGCAGCGGCTCATCGAGTGCGAGCTCGCCGTCTCCCGCATCCTGGAGCAGGCGCCCACGATCGAGGACGCCGGCCCGGAGCTGCTCGGCACCGTCGCGCGGACCCTGCAGTGGCCACACAGCGAGCTGTGGCTGGTCGACAAGGTCGGCAACGTCCTGCGCAACGCCGCCATGTGGACCGAGCCCGGCTACGTCATCCCCGAGCCCGGCCCCCTCGCCCCCGGCGTCGGCGTCTCCGGGGTCGCCTGGGAGACCGGCCAGCCCGCCTGGGTCCCCGACATCTCCGTCGTCGGCAGCCGCCTCAACGTGCCGTCGCTGGCCCGGCACGGCCTGCGGGTCGGCCTGGCCGTGCCGATCCGCGACGGCACCGGGGTCACCGGCACGCTCAGCTTCTTCGGCGACGCCGCCGAGGAGCCCGAGCAGTCCCTCATCGCGCTGCTGTCCGGGATCGCCGCGCACGTCGGGCAGTTCCTGGAGCGCCGCCGCGCCGAGGACCTGGCCCGCCAGCTGGCCCGCACGAAGGACGAGTTCATCTCCCTCGTCGGCCACGAGCTGCGCACCCCGCTCACGTCGATCTCCTCGTATACCGAGCTGCTCCTGCACGACAACGACGACGAGACGACCCGCTCGCAGTTCCTGTCGGTCATCGCCCGCAACGCCGAGAACCTCCGGGCGATCATCGACGACCTGCTGGACCTGGCCGGCCTGGAGAGCGGCTACGTCTCCCTCGTCGAGCGTCCCCTGGATTTCGCGGCCGTGGTCGGCGACTCCACGCTCGCGGGCACCCGCGCGGCGCAGGAGAAGGACATCGACATGCGGGTCACGCTCCCCGACGGCCCGGCGCCCGTCGCCGGCGACCCGCCGCGGCTGCGCAAGGTCGTCGACCACCTCGTCACCAACGCGGTGAAGTTCACACCCGCGGGCGGCCGGGTCGAGATCGAGCTGACCCGCGACCGGGCCGGCGTCGACCTGCGGGTCACCGACACCGGCGTCGGCATCCCCGAGGAGGAGCGGTCCCGGCTCTTCGAGCGCTTCTTCCGCGGCTCCAACATCCGCAGCCTCGGCCTGCCCGGCACAGGCCTCGGCCTGGCCATCAGCCGCACCGTCATCGAACGCCACGGCGGCACGATCACCGTCACCGACCATGGCGACAAGCCCGGCACCACGTTCCTCGTCCGCCTGCCGTCGCTGTAGCCCGTGGGCACCGCCAGGTTGCCGTACTTGCGGACCGGGGCACAATGGTTGCTGATGCAACTACGACGACTGACCTCCGTGTTCGTGGTGAGCGCCCTGCTGCTCGCCGGCTGCAGCGACCCCGCCCCGTCCTGGAAGGGCGGCGGCAGCGGCTCCAGCGCGGCCGCCGGCACCGTCAAGGTGACCGCTCCGACCGACGGCGCTCGCGATGTCTCGACGGCGGCTTCCATCGTGTACGAGGCGTCCTCCGACGCCACGGTCACGCTGCAGGACGCCTCGGGCGCCACTGTGTCCGGCGCCGCCCGGCCCGCTGGTGGCCAGGGTGCGCCCGCCACCGGCACCTCGGGTGCGCCCGCCTCGCCCGCCACCGGCGCCTCGGGCTCCACCGGCGCCTCGGGCTCCACTGGGACCTCGGGCAAGGGGGTCGAGTGGATGCCGGACAAGCAGCTGAAGTACTCCACCGAGTACACGGCCACGATCACCGCCGGCAGCGCCAAATCCACGGTGAAGTTCACCACCATGGCCAAGCCGTCCAGCCTCGCCCGCACCAGCAGCCAGATCGGCGACGGCCAGGTCGTCGGCGTCGGCATGATGATGATCCTGTCCTTCGGCGTCGAGATCCCGAAGGACAAGCGCGCCGGCATCGAGCGGCGGCTCCTCATGTCCTCCGACCCGCCGCAGGAGGGCAGCTGGAACTGGTACACCAGCAAGGAGATCCACTACCGCCCCAAGGAGTACTGGCAGGCGGGCACGAAGCTCTCCCTGCGCGCCGCCGTCGGTGGCGTCTCCTTCGGCGGCAAGTCCTACGGTGAGAAGGACATCACCGTCGACGCCACCGTGGGCAAGAAGCTCATCATGGAGGTCGACAACGCCACCAAGCAGATGACGATCACCGAGGACGGCGTCCTGCTCAAGACGATGCCCGTCTCCCTGGGCAAGCCGAGCAACCCCTCCGACAGCGGCAACTTCATCGTCATGGTGAAGAACGAGTGGGAGTGGTTCGACTCCTCCACCTACGGCGTCCCCGTCGACTCCCCCGACGGCTACCGCACGAAGGTCGAGTACCCCCAGCGGATCACCTGGAGCGGCCAGTACATCCACGCCGCCCCCTGGTCCGTCAAGGACCAAGGCAAGCGCAACGTCTCCCACGGCTGCGTCAACATCTCCCTCGACCTGGCAAAATGGCTGTACGGCGTGACCCACATCGGCGACCCCGTCATCGTCAAGGGCACCGAGGAGCGCGTGAAGTACGGCGACGGCTGGACCGACTGGGAACTGTCCTGGGACGAGTACAAGAAGGGCAGCGCCCTGTAAGCCCCCACCCCACCGTGGCCGCCCGTTTTGGCTGGCAGGGTGGGGACCTGGTAACCTGATTCATCGCGCACGGTGACGCGTCCCTGTTGCTTGCGCCTAAACTTTTCCAACCCGAGCTAACAAGACGAGGTCTGTCGCGTGGCGAACATCAAGTCCCAGATCAAGCGCAACCGGCAGAACGAGAAGCGCCGCCTGCGCAACAAGTCGGTCAAGTCTTCCCTGAAGACCGCGATCCGCAAGTTCCACGAGGCCACCGCCGCCGGCGACACCGAGGCCGCCACCACCCTGCTCCGCGACGCCTCGCGCAAGCTGGACCAGGCCGCCAGCAAGGGTGTCATCCACAAGAACCAGGCGGCCAACCGCAAGTCGGCCATCACCAAGAAGCTGGGCTCGCTGGCCGCCTGACCGGCCCCAGCACTTCTTCTCAGCTCCGCGAAAAGCGCCGCCCCCACCGAGGGCGGCGCTTTCGCTGTTCCCACCCCCGCTGCGGACACCGGGGGCTGCCACCGGCCCGGCTCCGCATACATCCGGGTCCTCGCAGCGGCCCCACCGCCTCGGCTCCGCATACATCCGGGTCCTCGCAGCGGCCCGACCGCCCCGGACATCGCAGCGCTGGAGGCGACCAGGCCGGTCAGGCGTCCGCTTCCGGCACGCCGCTCGAACCCCGCTGGCAGTCCGCCAGACCCGGGTCCTGGTCGAGCCAACTCTTCCGCCGCCGCCAGGCCACGCCAACGCAGCGCCCCGGACACCGTCACCAGGCCACGCCGACGCAGCGCCCCAGACGCCGTCACCGGCCAATGCAGCGCCCTCGGACGCCAAGAGCCGGAGGCGACCAGGGCGAGTGCCCTGAGCCGCCTCCGGCTCGTCGTTCATGGCGTCCAGCGCCCGTCAGGCCCCCCGTACTGGCCGGCCTGCTGTTCGGCTCAGGCGAACCGGCCCTGGTTGAAGCCGCCGGTCCGCTGCCGGGTCAGGTCGTCGTCGGTCCGCCAGGGCCGCTCGGCGTGCCGCCCCGACTGGAACTGCCCGGACGGGAAGTGCCCCGTGTCATCCGCCCTCCGGCGCCCTCCCGGCTGGCGCTGCGCGTGGCGCCCCCCGGCGGCGTCCCGGTTGGCGGCGGTCCGGCCGTTGTCGACGGGTCGCACCGGCTCGTCGGTGTCGGGCTCGTCGGCTGGCTCGTACCCGTTCCACGCCGCCTGACCCGCTCCCCAACCGGTCTGCCCACCCCGGCTCGGCGCGGCACCCCACTGCGACTGGTCCGCCCAGCCGGTCTCGTCGTCCCACTCCGCCCACGGGTCGACCGGCTCACCAGGCACCACGTTTCCGTGCCCGTCGCCCCGCCCGCTCTGCTCGCCACCGGCGTACCCCGAGCCCGCCTGCCCGGCATACCCCGCCTGCCCGTCGCCCGCGTACTCCGCCTGGCCATCGCCCGCGTAGCCCGCCTCACCGCTGCCCGCGTAGCCCGCCTCACCGCTGCCCGCGTAGCCCGCCTGACCGGCCGCGTAGCCTGCCTCACCACTGCCTGCGTAGCCCGCCTGACCGGCCGCGTAGCCTGCCTCGGCGCTCGCCGCGTAGCCCTGCTGACCGGGCACGTAGCCAGGCCCGCCGTCGCCCGCGTGCCCCTGCTGGCCGGTCGTGTAGCCGGCATCGCCGCTTGCCGCGTAGCCCTGCTGACCAGGCACGTAGCCCGCGTCGCCGTGGCCCGCCTGACCGGACGCGTAGCCCGCTTCGCCGTGGCCCGCGTAGCCCTGCTGGGCGGCGCCTGCGTAGTCCGCCTGGCCGTGGCCGCCCGTGTAGCCAGCCCCCTGCTGCGCGTCGGGGTGGCCGTTCGAGGCCTGACCGTCCGCGTACGCCTCCATCGCCGCCCGCGCGCCCGGGGCAGCCTGCTCGGTGCGTGCGGCGGCGGCGCGGCTGATCCACGCGGCGCGGTCGCCCCAAGCGGTCTCGTCGCCCCAGTTGGCCTGGCCGTCGCGGGCACCTTGCCGGCCGGCCCACGCCGCCTCGTCGCCCCAGCCGGCCTCGGTGTCCTCGCCCCACGCCTGCTGGCCCTCGCCGACGCCCCCGTGCCCGGCGCGCGTCACCCGATCCTGGCCGGCGTCCTGGGCGACCTGCTCCCAGCCCGCGGGGGTGGCCCGGTCCCAGCGCTGACCCTCGTCGTCATGTCCCCACTCCGGCGCGCCGTGGCCGGTGTAGCCCTTCGGGTCGCCCTGCCAGCCCTGGGGACCGTGCTGCACGCCGCGCCAGCCACGGCCGTCGGAAGCGTCCTGGCCCCCCTGCGAGCCGTGGCCGTCGTGGCCGCTGCGCCAGCCGTGGCCGTCGGAAGCGTCCCGATCGCCCTGCGAGCCGTGACCGTCGTGGCCGCTGCGCCAGCCACGGCCGTCGGAAGCGTCCCGATCGCCCTGCGAGCCGTGACCGTCATGACCGTCGTGACCGCTGCGCCAGCCGCGGCCGTCGGAAGCGTCCCGATCGCCCTGCGAGCCGTGACCGTCGTGACCGTCGTGACCGCTGCGCCAGCCGCGGCCGTCGGAAGCGTCCCGATCGCCCTGCGAGCCGTGACCGTCGTGACCGTCGTGACCGCTGCGCCAGCCGCGGCCGTCGGAAGCGTCCCGGCCGTCCTGCCAGTCGCGGCCGTCCTGACCGGCGCGCCAGCCACGACCGTCCGAAGCGTCGTGGTCTGCCCCACCGTCGTGCTCCCAGGCGCCGCTGTCGCGGGCTCGGTCCTGGGTGGGCCGACCGGGCGCGTCCCAGGCCTCGGTCGCCTCGTCGTCGCGGCTGCGGCGCTGGCTGATCTGCGTGGCCTGGCCCCGGTCCTGGCCGGCGCGGCCCCCGCGGTCCCAGTCCTGGCCGGTCTCGCCGGAATGGTCCCAGTCCTGGCCGGTGCCGGAGTGGTCCCAGCGCTGCCCCGCGTGTGCGGGCTCGGCCGACTCGTCCCAGCCGCTGCGGGCCGGCCAGGTGGCGTCGCCGGTGGCCTGGTCCCAGCCCTCGTGCTCGCCGGTCCGGCCGTGGGACTCGTCGGCGTGCACGCGCGATCGACGGCCGTCCGAGGTCTGGTACGCCGAGTGGCTGCCCGTGTCCGCCTCGTGGATGTCCTCGTGACCGCCCTGGCGGAACGCGGACCGGGCGCCGCCGCCCTCCCCCGTCCGGAACGCCGGGTGAACCCCGGTGTCCCCGTCGCGGACCACGACCTGCTGACCCGGGACGCCGTCGCGGAGCGCCCGGCCAGCACCCGTGTCACCCTCCCGGAACGCACGACCAGCACCGGTGTCCCCGTCCCGGAACGCCCGACCGGACCCGGTCGTTTCCCCGTCCCGGAACGCCCGACCCGAACCCGTGGTGTCGCCGTCGCGGAAAGCCCGGCCCGAATCCGTCGTGTCCCCATCCCGGAACGCCCGACCCGAACCCGTCGTGTCCCCATCCCGGAAAGCCCGGCCCGAACCCGTCGTGTCGCCGTCCCGGAAAGCCCGGCCGGAGCCTGTGGTGTCGCCGTCGCGGAAAGCGCGGCCGGAGCCCGTCGTGTCGGCGTCGTCGAACGCCGCGTGGGAGCCGGTGTCGGCGTCGCGGACGGCCTGGCCGGAGGCGGTGTGGTGGCCGGCGCTCCCAGCGGTGGGCGGGGCGTCGCTGGCCGGCGAGATGCCGTATTCGTTGTTCGTCTCCGGCTGGCGGGCGCCGCGCGGGCCGCCGTCGCGGGCCGGGACCGAGATCCGGATGACGCCGACCTTCTTGCGCTGCGCCGGGGGCTCGCCGGATGCCGGCCGGGTCGCGGTGCGCGTGGCACCCGCGCCGCCCTGGCGGACGCCGACCCCGCCGGAGCCGTTGCCGGCGGAAGCGGCGGCGGCACCGGCGGACGAGCCGGCACCCCGGGCCCCGCCAGACGGATCCGAACCACCCGCCGGGCCGAAGCCCGCCGAACCCGAACCACCTGACGAGCCAGAGCCGGACGAACCCGAACGGGAGCCGTAGACACCGGAGCCGCCGACGCCTGCCGCGGCGAAGCCGGACCTGGCGACGCTGCCCGCGGCCGCGCGGCCCGAGCCGGCGGTCGAGACCCCGATCCCGGACGAGTCGCGCCCGGCGCCCGCGGCGCGGGCCGCCGCGCCGGAGCCGGTGCCGGTGCCCCGGGCCATCTCGGCGCGGTCCAGCGCGGTCGTGGTCCGCCGGGTGGCGGAGGTCGGCTCATCGGTCTCGGTGGCCGGATCCACCCGAGTGGATGACGCCCGTTCGGATGAACCCCGGGCCGCGGAACGCGCCTGCGCCCGGACCCGCTTCGAGCCGCCGATGGCCAAGTCGTTGACCTTCACCATGACGGCGACGACGGCGGGGAGGACGGGGACCGCCCACCAGCTGGCCAGCTCGGCGAGTGCGAGCAGCACACCGCCCGCGATCATGCACTCGAACAGCATGAAACTGACGAATCCGCCGATATGCAGGTGGCGAAGCCGCAGCGCACGCACATACAGCGGCGCCTGTGAGGCGAACCCGTTGCTCGTCGTCATCGTCCTATTCCTCCAGCACGCGCCGCGACCACTGCGAACACAGCCCGCTCGAGCGCATAGCCGCGGTCGTCCGAGCCACCCTTTACGGCGGCATTGCACTCTGCCGCCACTCGCATGGCATCAACGAGCGCCTCGGCCGTCCAGCCACGGGCTTGGCGCTGTGCGCGTTCGACCTTCCACGGAGGCATTCCCAAATTTCCGGCGAGTTGATATGCGCTGCCCTTGCCCGCGGCGGCCACCCGGGCAACGGTGCGGACGCCGTCGGCGATGGCGTCGGCGATCGGCACGGGGTCCACGCCGACGTGCATCGCCCACCGCAGGGCCTCCAGCGCCGCGGCCGTGTCGCCGACCATGACGGCATCGGCGACGGTGAACCCGGAGACCTCGGCGCGGCCGCGGTAATACTGCGCCACGGTGCTCACGTCGATCCGCCCGCCGGTGTCGGCGACCAGCTGCGAGCAGGCGGCGACCAGCTCGCGCAGATCGTTGCCGACGGCGCTGAGCAGGGCCTCCGCCGCGTCCTCGCCGATCTTGCCACCCTGCCGGCGGATCTCGTTGCGCACGAAGTCGACCCGCTCGCGGTGCTTGCCGATCTTCGCGGCGGGCACGACGTCGGCGCCTGCGGCCTTGAGCCCGTCGGCGAGGGCCTTGCCCTTGGCGCCGCCGGCGTGGGTGACGACGAGGACGACGTCGTCCTCGGGGTCGGCGGCATAGGCGAGCAGCGCCGCGACGATGTCCTTCTTGGTGTCCTGGCCGCTGTCGACGACGAGGACCCGCCGCCCGCCGAACAGCGACGGGCTCAGCAGCTCGGCCAGCTCACCGGCCGTCAGATCGGCCCCTGGACGGCGGTGGACCTCGGTGTCGGGGTCGTCCGCCCGGGCGGCGGCGATGGTGTCGGTGACGGCGCGGGAGACGAGCAGCTCCTCGTCGCCGATCACCAGGCGGAGGCGGGGCAGACCAGATCCAGACACGCGAGCCATCGTGTCACGACCCCCTGACAAAAGCGGACGAGCCGTGGGCCACGACCGCGAGCCGACCGGCGGCGTCCCGGACGACGGCGATGTCGCCTTCCTCGTCGGTACGGACGACCCGCGCACCCCCGCGGACCAGGCGGCTCAGGACGGCGGGGCTCGGGTGGCCGTAGTCGTTGCCGGCGCCGACGCTGACCAGGGCGACCCTCGGGGCGACCGCGTCGAGGAACGCCGGATCTTGATACGCCGAGCCGTGGTGGGCGACCTTCAACACGTCGGCGTGCAGGGGCTCGTCGAGCAGACTCAGCTGCTCCTCCGTCTCGGCGTCGCCGGTGAGCAGGATCCGGATCCCGCCGACGGTGACCGCGACGACCAGCGAGTTGTTGTTGACGTCGGACCGGGTGCCGGTCACGGGGCGGGCCGGGCCGAGGACGGTGAGCCGCGCCCCGCCGGCGGTGAGGACGGTGCCGGCGGGTGCGTCGAGAGTGGCGACGCCGCGGGCGAGGACGGCCCGGCGGCCACTCGCGGGCTCGGCGAACGGCGGCACCAGCAGCCGGTCGACGCGGCGGCGGCGCAGGACGCCGTCGAGGCCGCCGATGTGGTCGACGTGGAAGTGGCTGACGATCAGCAGCGGGACGCGGCGGACGCCGAGGTCGCGCAGGCAGCGGTCGACGGGGTCGGCCTGCGGTCCCGCGTCGACGACGACGGCGTCGCCGCCCCCGGCGGCCACGACGAGCGCGTCGCCCTGGCCGACGTCGCAGGCGACGACGACCCAGCCGGGCGGCGGCCAGCCGCCGGCGAGGATTCTGACGGGGACGGCGCCGAGCACGCCGGCGAGGGTGATGACGACGACGATCCGCCGCACCGCCCGGCGCCGGAACGCGAGGATCAGCGCCGCGAGCAGCCCGCCGAGCAGGATCCCGCCGAACGCGCCGCCCGGCCACGGGAGCACACCGTCCGGGACGGCGGCGCCGTGGTGGGCGATCGCGACGAGCCAGCGGGCCGGCCAGGCGGCCACCCAGGCGGTGAACGCCGCGACGCCCGGCAGCACCGGCGACGCCACCGCGGTGATGATGCCGAGGATCGTGGCGGGGGCGACGGCGGGCGCGGCGAGCAGGTTGGCCGGCACGGTCGTCAGGCTGACGCCGCCGGAGATGCCGGCGATCACCGGCGCGCACGCCGCCTGCGCCGCGGCGGGCACGCAGACCGCCTCGGCCGCGAACGCCGGCCAGCCCTTGGCGCGCAGGGCCTCCGCCCAGCGCGGCGCGAGCAGGACCAGGCCGCCGGTGGCGAGGACGGACAGCGCGAAGCCGGCGTCGACGGCCAGCTCGGGGTCGGCGACCACGAGCACGAGGACGCTGGTCGCGAGGGACGGCAGGACCGCCCGCGGGCGGCCGAGCGCGAGCGCGACCAGGGCGAGGCCGCCCATCGCCGCGGCCCGCAGCACGCTCGGCGACGGCCGGACCAGCACGACGAACCCCGCGAGGGCCAGCACGCAGATCAGCGCGGCGACCTTCGGGCCGGCGCGGCACCATCGGGCGAGCAGCAGCACCAGCCCGACCACGATCGCCAGGTTCGCGCCGGACACGGCGGTCAGGTGGGTCAGGCCGGTGGCGCGGAAGTCGTCGGCGAGCTGCTGGTCGAGCCGGCTGGTGTCGCCGACGACGAGCCCCGGCAGCAGCCCGCCCGGCTCGGCGGGCAGGGGCAGGCAGGCCCGCTGCAGGCCGGACCGCAGCGTGCCGGCGGCCCGCTGGATCGCCGGCGCCGGGGTGACGCGGGCCGGGGCGTCGGTGACGGAGATGATCGCGGCGCGCAGGTCGCCGCCGTCGGCCGGGGACAGCCGGCCGGTCGTCTCGACCCGCTGGCCCGGCAGCAGCCCCAGCCAGCCCTTGTCGGCGGCGAGGACCAGCACCCGTGCGCCCAGGTCCACGTTCATGCCGTCGGCCGTGCGCAGCCAGGTCAGCCGGGCGGGCACGACGACCGTCGGCGACCGGCCCGCCGAGGAACGGCCGAGCCGCGGGTCGTCGGAGATCCGCAGGCCGAGCCGCACCGTCGTGTGCGCGGCCGCGAGGCCGGCGAGGGGCTCGGCGTCGCGCTCGCCGACCCGGGCGGCGGTGGTGACCGCGCCGCAGGCGACGCCGAGCAGCGCCGCGACGACCACCCACCGGGTCGGGCGCAGCGCCCGCACGGGAAGCCGCCCCCACAGCGCGGCGAGGGCCACCGCGCCGAGACCCACCGCCCAGCCGGCCCGCGCGGGGCAGAACAGGCAGCCCAGCGCGGTCAGCCAGCAGCCGATCGCGGCGCCGGCCAGGCGCAGGTCGGTGCTCACACCGTCACCCGGTCCTTGAGCTGCGCGAACTTGGCGTCGCCGATGCCTTCGACCTGGCGCAGGTCGGTGACGGCGCGGAAGCCGCCGTGACGGTCGCGGTGGTCGATGATGCGCTGGGCGAGGACCTGACCGATGCCGGGCAGCGTCTGGAGCTCCGCGACGGTGGCGGTGTTGAGGTTGACAAGGCCACCGCCGCCGGAGCCCCCGCCCGTGCCTGGCGGCGCGGCACCGGGCGGCGCCGGGATCCCGACCGCGATCATCTCGCCGTCGACGACCTTGCGGGCGAGGTTGAGGCCGGTCGGCTCGGCGCCGGGCAGCAGTCCGCCGGCGGCGGTGATGGCGTCGGCGACGCGGGCCCCGGGCGGCAGGTCGACGAGGCCGGGGCGCTGCACCTTGCCGACGACCGAGACGACCAGCCGGGGCGGGGCGCTGGAGGACGCGGCGGGCGGGGCGGCGGAGACGGAGGCGACCGGCGGCGCCGGGGTGACCTGCGGCCGGGAGCGCCAGGCCAGGAACGCGGCCACGCAGACGACCAGCGCGGCGACCACGACGAGCGCCCGCGCACCCCGCCGCCCGGGGTCGGCCGCCGACAGCCACGACCGCCCACCGGAGGCGCCCGGACCGGGGTCCGGGCCAAGGTCCGAACCAAGGTCCGGACCAAGGTCAAGGCGAGAGTCCGGAGACCCGGCGGACCGAAACGACTCATCCCACGGATACGGATCGGGATCCGGCGGGAGCCCGACCACCCTCGCCAGCCGCCCCGCTGTCTCGCTGTCACCGTCTGCAGTACTGCGCCTCATGCCCGGTCACGCTAAGACCGGTCACGACCGCGCCACCCCCGCGAACGCATCGCCCTGTGGACAACCACACGCTTGTGGACAACCGACACGAAGGGACAACCGACACGAAGGGACAACCGACACGAAGGGACAACCAGACACGAAGGGACAACCGACAGCGGCGGCTACACCGTGTGCACCACCACGGCCACCATCCCCGGCCCGACGTGGGCGCCGACGACCGCGCCCACCTCCGTCAGGTACGCCCCCCGCAGCCGCTCCCCGAGCCGCTCCTTCAACGTCGTGAGCAGCGCATCGGCGCGCTCCGGCGCGGCCAGATGGTGCACCGCCACGTCAACGACCGACGACCCCGCCGCCTCGTCGGCCATGTCGACCAGCCGGGCCAGCGCGCGGCTCGCCGTGCGGACCTTCTCCCGCACGACGACACCTTGGTCGGTGGTGTGCAGGATCGGCTTCACCGACAGCGCGGTCCCGAGCAACGCCGCCGCCGCCCCGATCCGCCCGCCCCGGCGCAGGAACTCCAGGGTGTCGACGTAGAAGAGCGTCGAGGTGCGGCCGACCGCGTCAAGGACGGCCTGCCTCGCCTCCGGCAGCGCGGCACCCGAGGAGGCCGCGGCCGCCGCGGCGAGGGCGGGAAAGCCCAGCCCCATCCCGGTGGACTGGGTGTCGACCACGGAGACGGCATCGCCGAACTCGGCCGCCGCGAGGCTGGCCGCGTCGTAGGTGCCGGAGAGCTTCGCCGACAGGTGCACGGACAGGACCGCGGTCGCCCCGGCGGCGAGCAGCCCCCGGTAGACGTCGGCGAACGCCTCCGGCGAGGGCCTGGAGGTGGTGACGGCGACCCGCCGGGCGTTGAGCGCCTCGGCGACGGTGGCGGAGTCGACATCGACGGTGTCGAGGCCGGGGACACCGTTGACGACGACGGCCAGCGGCACGACGGTGAGGCGCCGCGCCGGGTCGGTGGCCAGCTCGGCCGGCAGGCAGGCGGTCGAGTCGGTGACAACGGCGACGGCGGGGGGTGCGCCGGTCATGCCGCCACCTCCGCTGCGCTCCGGTGTCGGCCTGGCCGACGGACTGCGCTCATGATGCCGACGCTCCGCTCCGGTCCGGTCATGACGGCACGGTACCCGACCGTCCGCTCCGCTCCGGTGCGGTCCGGTAGCCGATCAGCCGCCCTGGACCGAGGTCACCTGGAACGGGGTGCCCTGCTGGCACGTGCTCATCAGGTCCGGGGTGGGCCGCCCGGTGACGGTGACCTGCTTGCCGACCTGCAGCACGGCCCGGTCACCACCGATCAGCAGGTACGTCTTGTCGGCCGCGCGGAGCAGCAGGCAGCCCGACTCGACACCCTCGACGACCTGACCGGAGACGGTGATGGCGGCGGGAGCGGAGCCGGGGGCGGCGGACGACGGCGCGACCGACATGGACGACGGAGCGGGAGCGGGAGCGGAGACCGACGGAGGCTCCCCGGGAGAGGAGGTCGGAGACGCGGCACAGCCGCCGAGCGCGAGAGCTACGGCGGCCACCAGAAGCACAGAACGCACTGCCATGATCCCTTCGACGCTACCGGCGCCCGCCCGGTTCCGCGACAATCATGGCAGGTTGTGGCCGGCCAGCTGCCACCCCCGGGTCGCGTCGAACCGCAGGTCGGTCGAATGGCAGTTGTGCAGCGCGCCGAGCGTCGCCGCCAGCGCGTGCGGCCAGCCCAGCAGCGCGCACGTGCCGTGCCGGGCCACGGCGCCGTGCGTCGCGACCACGATCGTCGACCCGTCCGGCGCCGCCGCGACGATCTCCTGCAGCGCCTCGATCATGCGCTTGCTGAGCGCGTCGACCTCCTCGACGCCGGCGTCGTCGACGGACTCGCCCCGCCGCCACCGCTCGAACGCCTCCGGCCAGGTCGCGCCGATCTCGGCGTGCGTCAGCCCCTCCCATTCGCCGAAGCTGCGCTCACGCAGGCGCGGGTCACGGGTGACCGGCACGTCCACGAGCGCGGCCAGGGCGTCCATGGTGGTGCTGGCGCGGCGCAGATCGCTGGAGACGAGCACGGCGGGCTCGAGCGCGGCCAGCCGCGGCGCGGCCGCGGCCGCCTGCGCCAGCCCGGTCTCGGACAGCGGCGTGTCGATCTGCCCCTGCACCCGCCCACCGGCATTCCAGGAGGTCTGTCCGTGCCTCCAGAGAATCAGCCTGGTCACGCCGGCGCGGGCAGGTCGCGGTCGACGAACTCGATGACCGGGCAGTCCTTCCACAGCTTGTCGAGCTGGTAGAACTCGCGCTCCTCGCTGTGCTGCACGTGCACGACGATGTCGACATAGTCCAGCAGGACCCAGCGCCCGCCCCGGTTGCCCTCGCGACGCACCGGCTTCGCCTTCTCGGGCAACTGCACCAGCTGCTCCTCGATGGCGTCGACGATCGAGAGGACCTGCCGCTCGTTGGGCGCCGACGCGATCACGAACGCGTCGGTGATGGCCAACTGGTCGGCGACATCCAGGATGACGATGTCTTCAGCCTTCTTGTCGGCGGCCGCCTGTGCAGCGGTGAGCGCCAGCTCGATGGCACGCTCAGTCGCGGGCACCGGGCTCCCTTCGTCGGTCTCCCCCGGCCTGCTGTGCCGGGCTCGTTCTAGCCTCTCACGCCCGTACGACACTCTGCCCCTCAGATGTTGTCGACTTTTCGGTACAAACCGCGCTTAGCGATGTATTGCACCACTCCGTCGGGGACGAGATACCAGACCGGTTTGCCGGACGCGACCCGCCGCCGGCAGTCGGTGGACGAGATCGCCATCGCCGGCACCTGGACCAGGCTCACCGAGTCCGCCGGCAGGTGGGAGGCGTCGAGCTCGAACCCGGGCCGCGTGACGCCGACGAAGTGCGCGAGGTCGAAGAGGTCCCGCGCGTCCTTCCACGACAGGATCTTCTTGAGCGCGTCGGCGCCGGTGATGAAGAACAGCTCCGCCGACGCTCCGTACTGCTCGCGCAGGTCACGCAGCGTGTCGACGGTGTACGTCGGCCCGCCGCGGTCCACGTCGACGCGGCTGACGGTGAACCGCGGGTTGGAGGCCGTCGCGATGACCGTCATCAGGTAGCGGTCCTCCGGCGAGCTGACCGCCGATCCCGACTTCTGCCAGGGGTCGCCGGTCGGCACGAACACCACCTGGTCCAGCCCGAACCGATCGGCCACCTCGCTCGCCGCGACCAGGTGGCCGTGGTGGATCGGGTCGAACGTCCCACCCATGATGCCCACGCGCATCCTGGCATCGTAGTGATCACCACGTCGCCCGGACGAGTGCTCCGTTTCCGTCGTCCCATGTTGTACGTGTAGCCTCAAGTTCCATGACGTTGTCGCACCCGAAGGGTGCCTTTGACAGCTCCCGCGCCGTGTGGCGCTCGGCCCCGGGCGAGAGCCACGGCAGCCGCGTGGAGGTCGCGTTCGTGGACGACCTGATCGGCCTGCGCAACGGCGCCGACCCGCACAGCCCGGTGCTCGTCTTCACCCAGGACGAGTGGGACGCCTTCGTGGCCGGCGCCAAAGACGGCGAATTCGACGTCTGAAAGCCGCACAGCGGCAACAGACGCAAAGCCGTGACGCCGCGGCCGCCGCGACAGCGACGGCCGCGGCGACGACCGACCGTCACGGATACAGCAGCGACCGGATCGGCGGCATCCGCTCCAGCTGCGGTGCCAGCGCCCGCAGCCGGAGCGCCAGCGTGACCGCCTCCAGCGTCACGTCGGCGTTCCCGGCGGACGGCACCGGCGCCCGGTGCAGGTCGAGCCAGGCGGACACGTCCGGCCAGTGGTAGACCGGCCGCCGCGGGTGCTCCCGGACCGGCGCCGGAAACCCGGCGTGCGTCCATCCCCGCACGACCTCGACCGGCCGCCGCACCCGGGCCGCGATCACCTCCAGGGTCACCAGCGGGTCGTCGGCGACGGCCCGCACGATGCCGACCCCCGCCGCGTCCAGGTCGCGGACCCCGGACACGACCGCGTCGACCAGCGTCGGCGCGACCCGGTCGAACGCCACCCAGGCGACCCCCTCGCCGGGCACCACCTCCACGCTCAGGTCGTCCGCCCTGTCGAACAACAGGTCGGCCCGCTCGTCGTCCAGCGGCCCGCCGGCGGTCAGGCGAAACTGGCGCAGCATGGTCACCGCCCGCACCGCGCGTGCCGCTGCACGAACGCGTCGATGCGCCGCGCCACCAGTTGCGCCGCCGTCCCCGGCGGCACCTCACCGGGCACCCCCAGCCACCCCCGGCAGCCGGGACAGCTGAGCCGCAGCCAGTGCCGCTCCCCCGCCACGTCGATGTCCGCCCCTGTCATCTCGTGCATGTCGCGCCTCCCCGATCGAACCTCCGCTCCAGCCAACACCTGGATCCGCCGCTTGGGAGGGGCCAGAGAGGGGGCCACTGTGACCACGGCAAGTGCCATCGCGGGCTGCTATGGTGGTGACGTGCTGCACCGTGATTCGAGCTGGCGCGCCCGCTAGGGGCGGCCGCTGTTTCCTGCACACATCCCCATCGAGGCCGTCCGTTTCCGGGCGGCCTTTTGCGTGTCCCGGTGGCGGCGGGCCTCCAGACCCAGACCGAGGAGCCCCAATGTCCCGTCGCATCTCAGGCTTCAAGCCCACCGGCCCGCTGCAGCTCGGCAACTACGTCGGCGCCATCAGACCCGTCGTCCGGGGCCAGCACGAGCAGGACACGGTGGCGTTCATCGCCGACCTGCACGCCCTGACCGTCCAGCACGACCCCGTCCTGCTGCAGAGCCGGTCCCGCGAGGTGGCCGGCCTGATGCTCGCCGCGGGCGTCGATCCCGATCGGACGCTGCTCTACCGCCAGTCCGACGTCGCCGCCCACCTGGAGCTGCACTACCTGCTCGAATGCGTCGCCAGCTACGGTGAGGCGCACCGGATGATCCAGTTCAAGGAGAAGGGCGGCGGTGGCGGCTCACGGCTGTCGCTGCTGACGTACCCGGTCCTGATGGCCGCCGACATCCTGGTGCACGACATCGACGAGGTACCGGTGGGCCGCGACCAGCGCCAGCACGTCGAGCTGACCCGCGACCTGGCGGAGCGGTTCAACGAGCGGTACGGCCGCACGTTCACCGTGCCGCGGGCGGTCCATCCGGCGTTCGCCGCCCGGATCGCGGACCTCGCCGACCCGGCCCGCAAGATGGGCAAGACCAACGCCTCCACCGCGGGCGTGCTGTTCCTGCTCGACCCGCCGGACGTGCTGCGCCGCAAGGTGATGCGGGCGGTCACCGACGCCGGCACGGAGGTGGTGTACGACCCGGAGGGCAGCCCCGGCGTCGCCAACCTCCTCGACATCCTGGGCGCGCTGACCGACCGGGCTCCGGAGACCATCGACTTCCGGGGCAGCGGGTACGGCCGGCTCAAGACCCAGGTCGCCGACGCGGTGATCGCCACCCTGGAGCCGATCCAGCGCCGCTACCAGGAACTGACCGACGAGGAGATCGAGGCCGTCCTCGCCAAGGGCGCCGAGCAGGCCGCCCAGACCGCCGACGCGACCGTGCGCCGCGCCAAGGCGGCGATCGGCCTCACAGGTGGACGGCGCGCTCCCGCAGGTAGCCCAGCGACGCCGGTGACGGCCGGTCGACCGCGGTGAAGCGCGCCGGCCGGAAGTCGATCTCCTCGATCAGCAGGTCGGCCTCGATCATCAGCGCCCACGGCACGTAGAACACCCGCTCCCCCGGGAGCGCCACCCCGACGAAGTCGACGACCGGCAGCAGCGTCGGCGTGCCGACCGCCCAGACGGCGGTGGTGAACGTGGAGCCGTCGGGCCGGGCGGTCAGGGTGCAGTCGGACAGGCGCGGGTCGGCGAGGGTCCGCCGCTGGTGCTCGGCCACGTCGGTGGCCAGGCGGCGGCGGGCCTTCGCCGCGGCGTGGAACGCCGGGTGGCCCGGCGACGGGTCGAAGGGCACGACCCGTCCGTCGTCGTCGGTGGTGTACGCCATGGGCGACAGCGGCACCGGCGTGCGCGCGTACTCGTCGGCGGCCAGGTCGAACAGCTGCTCCACCAGGCGCGGCTCGTCGGCGCAGACCAGCAGCATCAGCGTGCTCGGCAGGAACGCGACGGCACGCCCGCCGACCTGCTCGTCCAGGTCGGCCAGCCAGCCCTCCAGGAGCACCCAGGAGACCAGGTGGTCACCGGAGTGGTCGGGCACGTGCAGCACCGACGGGCCGAAGAGCGCGGCGCTGGCCGGCAGCTCGGCGCGGGCGAGGGTGTGCTCGTGCGCGGCCGCGAAGATCTGCTCGGCGCTGACCCCCCAGCGGGCCGGGCTGTCCAGGTCGACCGGGATGTCCTCGACGAGCACGACCTCGTCGAGGTGCGGCAGCGCGGGCCGGCGCAGCGTGCGGGTGCCACGGGCGGCGTGCCGCAGCGCGAGGCGCAGCCGCGGCAGCGCCTCTTCGAACGTCGAAGGCTGGGCCGGCGGCGCGAGGCTGCTGGCCACGAAGTCCCGCACGAAGCGCTTCCGGTCGCCGGGTCTGCGTTGGTACTGGCTGAATGCCTTGGCCAGGAAGAGCCAGCTGTACGCGTCCTGACCGCACTCGCACACGATCGCGAACTGGGTCGGGCGGAACTCGGCGTCCCGGACACCGAGCCTGCGCAACTCTGCCAGCACCTGGTCGGCGAAGCGCTCACGTGGCGATCGCGCAGGTCGGGTCAGCCGCTCGAGGATGCCCACCGACCGAACATTAGCCTCACGCGCGCCCCCGCGCGATGGCCTCGGCGGCCATTGCCGGATTTTCGTAGCAGAGGCTGAGCGGACAGTAGACGGACGTAACCCGCAGATTCGTACAAACGGATCGACGGGTCAGAAGTCGTCCTGGTCGTCCTCGTCCGAGGGGGCGAGCTCCAGCGTCTCGTACGGCTGGCGACGGGCACCCCGCATGGCCTTGCGCTCCGCGGCGCGGACCCGCTTGTTGGGCTCCTCCAGGCGGTAGTCGGTGCCCCGGTTGCCCGGCACGAAGTCGTCGGCGGTGTACGTGTTGGGCTGCCAGTCGAACTCGCGGGCGCCGATGCGGACCGGCGACCCGGGCTCAGCGCCGGCCTTCTTGAGCGCGTCCTCGACGCCGAGGCGGGCGAGCCGGTCGGCGAGGTAGCCGACGGCCTCGTCGTTGTCGAAGTTGGTCTGCCGGACCCAGCGCTCGGGCGCGCCGCCCCGGACCACGAAGACGCCCTCGTCGTCCTGGACGATGGTGAAGCCGCTGTCGTCGACGGCGGCGGGACGGATGACGATGCGGGTGCGCTCCGGCGGCGGGGCCAGCTTGCGCTGCTGCCCGACCAGCTCCGACATCGCGAAGATGAGCTCCTTGAGCCCCTCGTGGGTGACGGCGCTCACCGCATACACGGCGTAGCCGCGCTCCTCCAGGTCGGCGCGCATGATGTCGGCGAGGTCGCGACCGTCCGGCACGTCGATCTTGTTCAGCGCGACGATCCGCGGCCGGTCCTCCAGGCCGCCATACGCCGCCAGCTCGGCCTCGATCGCGTCGATGTCGGACACCGGGTCGCGCTCGGTCTCCAGGGCGGCGGTGTCGACCACGTGGACCAGCACCGCGGTGCGCTCGATGTGCCGCAGGAACTGCATGCCGAGGCCCTTGCCGGTGGCGGCGCCGGGGATCAGGCCGGGCACGTCGGCGACGGTGAACGTGTTGTCGCCGGCCTGCACGACACCCAGGTTGGGCACCAGGGTGGTGAACGGGTAGTCGGCGATCTTCGGCCGGGCCGCGGAGATGACCGAGATCAGCGACGACTTGCCGGCCGACGGGAAGCCGACCAGGCCGACGTCGGCGACGCTCTTGAGCTCCAGGACGACGTCGATCTCTTCGCCGGGCTCGCCGAGCTCCGCGAAGCCGGGCGCCTTGCGGCGGGTGTTGGCGAGGGCCGCGTTGCCGCGCCCGCCCCGCCCGCCGCGGGCCAGCTCGAACTCGGTGCCCTCGCCGATCAGGTCGGCGACGACCTCGCCGTCCATGCTGTGCACGACGGTGCCGTCGGGCACCCGCAGCACCAGCGTCTGCCCGTTGGCGCCGTCGCGGTTGTTGCCCGCGCCGCCGGCGCCGTTGCCACCCTTCTGGTGCGGGTGGAAGTGGAAGTCGAGCAGCGTGTGCACGGCCGGGTCGACGACGAGCTTGACGCTGCCGCCGTGGCCACCGTCACCGCCGTCGGGGCCGCCGAACGGCTTGAACTTCTCGCGGTGGATGGACACGCAGCCGTGGCCACCGTCGCCCGCCCTCACGTGCAGCACGACGCGGTCAACGAACGTGGTCACGACCCGATCCCCTCAACCTCACAGATCGCCGGCGGCACGGCACTGCCGCACCCCGAGAACCTCACGAACACAAGAACGGCGGGCCGGGAGCGAATATGCCCCCGGCCCGCCGTCCGGAAAAGCTGCTTCAGCCAGCGACCGGGGTGATGCTCACGGTCTTGCGGCCCCGCTTGGTGCCGAAGAGCACGTGGCCCGCGGCGAGCGCGAACAGCGTGTCGTCGCCACCGCGGCCCACCAGGTCACCCGGGTGGAACTTGGTGCCGCGCTGCCGGATGATGATCTCGCCGGCGTTGACCAGCTGGCCGCCGAAACGCTTCACGCCGAGCCGCTGGGCAGCGGAGTCGCGCCCGTTCCGCGAGCTGGACGCACCTTTTTTATGTGCCATCGCGCTGCCCCTACTTCCCGGTGGAGATGCCGGTGACCTTCACCTGGGTCAGCGGCTGGCGGTGACCCTGGCGCTTGTGGTAGCCGGTCTTGTTCTTGAACTTGTGGATCCGGATCTTCGGACCCTTGGTGTGCGCGACGACCTCAGCGGTCACCGCAGCGCTGGCAAGCTTCGCCGCGTCGGTGATGAGATCTTCGCCGTCGACAAGCAGCACCGCCGCGAGCGACAGGGAGTCGCCAGGCTGGCCCGCGAGCTTCTCGACCTCGATCACATCGCCCTCGGCGACCTTGTACTGCTTGCCGCCGGTCTTGACGATCGCGTACATCGGACGCGGACTCCTGTCGTAGCTACTGGCGGTTGGTCATCCGCGTGACCCATACAAAGCACGCAAAGACCCGACGCACGAAAGTGCGCCTTGAGAAGGGTACGCCATCGGTGGCGTACCCCCCAAATCAGGGGCGGGTCCGCCTGCGCAGACCACCCCGGCGGGTCCGGCGGCGGGCACCGTTGCCGGCCGACTCGTCCTCGTCGTCGTCGATGTTGTCCGGGTCGTCCTCGGAGGCGATCGGCGTGAACTCCGCCTCCTCCTCGACGTCCTCCACCGTGTGCGGCACGTCCACCGAGTCGGTCTCCTCCTCGACGGCCTCGGCGACCTCGGCCACCTCCGCGACCGCGGCGCCACCCCGGCGGCCACGCCGGCGGCCGGTGCGGGCCGGCTGGACGTCGGCCTCTTCCACGCCGCTGGTGACGGTCGCCGCGGCCACCTTCGCCGCGCCGTGACCGTTGCTGCCGGCGCTGCCGCCGCCACCGCGCTTCTCGGGGATCGGCTCGGTGTGGATGATCAGGCCGCGGCCCTTGCACACCTCGCAGGTCTCGCTGAACGCCTCGAGCAGGCCCTGGCCGACCCGCTTGCGGGTCATCTGCACCAGGCCGAGCGAGGTGATCTCGGTGACCTGGTGCTTGGTCCGGTCCCGGCCCAGACACTCGGTCAACCGGCGCAGCACCAGGTCGCGGTTGGACTCCAGGACCATGTCGATGAAGTCGATGACGATGATGCCGCCGAGGTCCCGCAGCCGCAGCTGGTGGACGATCTCCTCGGCCGCCTCGAGGTTGTTGCGGGTGACCGTCTCCTCGAGGTTGCCGCCGGCGCCCGTGTACTTGCCGGTGTTGACGTCGATGACGGTCATCGCCTCGGTGCGGTCGATGACGAGGCTGCCGCCGGAGGGCAGGAACACCCGCCGATCGAGGGCCTTGATCAGCTGCTCGTCGATGCGGAGGTCCGCGAAGACGTCGTTGACGCCGGTGTACCGCTTGACCCGGTCGACCAGGTCCGGCGACACGTGCGACAGGTACGGCTCGACCGACTCGTAGGCGTCGTTGCCCTGGATGACCAGCTCACCGAAGTCCTCGTTGAACAGGTCCCGGACGACCCGCACGACCAGCTCGGGCTCCTCGTAGAGCAGGGCCGGCGCGCTGCTGCTGCCGGACTTCTCCTGGATGGCCTCCCACTGCGCCTGCAGCCGCTTCACGTCGCGGGCCAGGTCGTCCTCGCTGGCGCCCTCGGCCGCGGTGCGCACGATGACCCCGGCGCCGTCGGGCACCAGGTTCTTCAGCACGTCGCGGAGCCGCTTGCGCTCGATGTCCGACAGCTTGCGGCTGATGCCGGACGCGTTGCCGTGCGGCACGTAGACGAGGTGCCGGCCGGACAGCGCGATGTGGCTGGTCAGCCGGGCGCCCTTGGTGCCGATCGGGTCCTTGGTCACCTGGACCAGCACCGAGTCACCCGACTTGAGCGCTTGCTCGATGGAGCGGGAGCGGCCCTCCATGCCGGTCGCGTCCCAGTTGACCTCGCCGGCGTACAGCACCGCGTTGCGGCCCCGGCCGATGTCGACGAACGCCGCCTCCATGCTGGGCAGCACGTTCTGCACGCGGCCGAGGTAGACGTTGCCCACCATCGAGCTGGACGAGGCCCGGGTGACGTAGTGCTCGACGAGCACCTTGTCCTCCAGGACCGCGATCTGCGTGCGGTCGTTCTTCTGCCGGATGACCATCGTGCGGTCGACCGCCTCGCGGCGGGCCAGGAACTCCGACTCCGACAGGATCGGCGGGCGGGTCCGGCGCTGCTCGCGGCCGTCGCGGCGACGCTGGCGCTTCGCCTCCAGGCGGGTCGAGCCGGAGATCCCCTGCACCTCGTCGCGCTCGCGCTCGCGGGCGGCCGGGCGGGGCTCGCGGATCTTCACGACCACGTGCGGGTCGTCGGCGGGCTCGGTGTCGGCGGAGCCCTTGCGCCGGCGGCGGCGCCGGCGGCGGGTCAGGCCCTCGCCGTCCTCGTCGCCCTCGTCGGACGCCTCGGCGTCCTCGTCGGCGGCGGCCTCCTCGCCCTCGGCGTCGGTCTCGGCCTCGCCCTCGACATCGTCCACGTCATCGCCGAGCGGGCCACGGCCACGGCCACGGCCACGGCGGCCGCGCCGCCGCCGGCGGCGGGTGCCGGGCTCGAACTCGTCCTCGTCCTCATCCTCGTCGACCTCGGCGTCGACCTCGTCGGTCTCCACCGGAGCCTCGACGGCGGCGGGCGCCTCCTCGGCGCCGCGGCGGCCCCGGCGCCGGCGGCTGCGGCCGACGGGCTCCTCGGGAGCCTCCTCGCCCAGGTCCTCGTAGTCGACGGCGGCGACGGCCGGCGCGGCGAACGGGTCGATGCCGGACGTGGCGCCGGACGCGGCACCGAACGCCGGGGCGGCCGGGCGGACCGGCTCCACCTCCTCGCTCGGCGGCATGAACAGCACCTGGATCGGCGCGGCCCGGCGCCCCCGGCGGGCGGGCGGCTCCTCGACCGGCGCGACGACCTCCTCGGCGGCGGTCTCCTCGACCGCCTCCTCGTCCTCGGTCCCGGCCGGAGCGGTCTCCTCCGGAGCCTCGGCGACCGGAGCCTCGGCGACCTCAGGGGTGACGGCCTCGGGCACCGGCAGCGGCTCGGGCTCCTCCACCGGCGCGGCCTTGACCGCCCGGCGGCGGGTGCGCTTGACCGGCGCGGCGACGGCCGGCTCACCAGCCTCAGGGGCCTGGTCGCCGACGGCCGCTGGGCTGTCCGCAGCGGCGGCGGCCGGGGTGCCCGCGTCCAGCGGCAGCGCTTGCTGTCCGGACTCGCCCAAATCGCCCGATTCGGCGCTCGCCGTCGCCTTCACCGCTCTGCGGCGCGTCCGGCGGACCGGCGCGGCCTCCTCCGCCGGTGCCGCTTCCGGTGCCGCTTCCGGGGTCACCTCCGGAGTCGCCTCGGCAGCGGCCGCGTCTGGCTCGGCGGCGGGGGTGGCGGCCGCCTTGGTGGTCCGGCGCCGCGTGCGGCGGACGGGAGTGGTCTCTTCGGTGGTAGCGGCGTCTGCAACCGGCGCGTCGCCGGTTGCCTCGCCGCTTGCCGACTCGTTGTCGAACATGCGGACGTTCTCCAGTTCTGGCGCTCCCGGGCGCGTAGCAACGCAGCCACACGGGGGCACCGCATATATGTTGTGCCGGCGGAGGTATCCGCTCACACGGACGATCCGCCGAAAGTCTGCCAACCTCGCCGACTACTCCAGTGACGAAGCCCCGACGACGACCGCCGGCCGATCCGCGGCGAGCGGATCGACAAGCTCTCCCTGCGCGGTCAGCACTCCCTGAGCCAGTCGGGTCGCACGAGGCGGGACCGGAGGCTCCAGGTCGGCTACTACACGCAGACCGGACAGCACATCATCGGGTCGCACGGTCGGGGTTCCCTGCCGCACGACAAGGTCGAGTATCGCACACGGTGCCTCGGTGACCTCGGAAGGTACGTCACCGGGGGTCGAAGGGACGGAAAGTACGGCGAGCCGGACAACCGCGGCACGCGTGTCGAAGACCCGCTTGCCCTGCTTGGTGAGCCGCTCCACGAGCACCTCGGCGGCGCCCAGGAAGGCCTGGACCGCCGCCTCGGCCTCGGCCGGCGTCACGCCGGGCAGCTCGAGGTGCCAGGCCGACGCGTCGATGCGGTCGGCCAGGCTGCCGCCGCCGTTGAGCGGCGACTGGACGGCCTCGATCACGTCGAGGCCGGGCGAGAGGGCCGCGTCGAGGGCGGCCCGCAGGTCGCCCGGGTCCACGACGGCCCGCAGGCCGATCTCCAGGTATTCGGCCTCGCTGGCCACGCCGGTCGGAGCGGCGGAGGCGTAGGAGACCTTCGGGTGCGGGGTGAAGCCCTGCGAGTACGCGATCGGCACGTTGGCGCGCAGCAGCGCCCGCTCGAACGCCCGGGCGAAGTCGCGGTGCGAGGTGAAGCGCATCGGGCCCCGCTTCGAGTACCGCAGCCGGATCCGCTGCACGACGGGGTCCTGGCCGCCCTCAGGCTGTCGCTTAGCCATGACGGTGCACCGCCTCAGGCATCCGCAGTCCCGCGCCGACCGGGGTCAGCGGCAGCAGCTTCTTGCCCGTGGGGCCGATCTGGATCTCGGTGTCCTGGCTCGGGCACACGCCGCAGTCGAAGCACGGCGTCCACCGGCAGTCGTCCTGCTCGAACCCGGTGAGCGAGTCCTGCCAGTCCTGCCAGAGCCAGTCCTTGTCCAGGCCGGAGTCGAGGTGGTCCCACGGCAGGACCTCGTGCTGGTCGCGCTCGCGGGTGGTGTACCAGTCCAGGTCCACGCCGCGCTCGGGCAGCACCGCCGCGGCGGCGTCGACCCAGCGCTGGTAGGAGAAGTGCTCGGACCAGCCGTCGAAGCGGCCGCCGGACTCCCAGACCCGCCGGATGACCGCGCCGACCCGCCGGTCACCCCGGCTGAGCAGGCCCTCGATCAGGGAGGGCTGGCCGTCGTGGTACCGGTAGCCGATCGCCTTGCCGAGGTTGCGGTCGGCGTTGATCGCCGTCTTCAGCGCCCGGAGCCGGTGGTCGATGACCTCCGGCGGCTCCATGCGCGCCCACTGGAACGGCGTGTGCGGCTTGGGGACGAACCCGCCGATCGACACCGTGCAGCGGATGTCCCGGGAGCCGGTGGCCTCCCGGCCGGCCCGGATGACGTCGTGCGCCAGCTTGGCGATCTGCAGCACGTCGTCGTCGGTCTCGGTCGGCAGCCCGCACATGAAGTACAGCTTCACCTGCCGCCAGCCGTTGCTGTACGCCGTGACGACGGTCCGGATCAGATCTTCCTCGGTGACCATCTTGTTGATCACCTTGCGGATCCGCTCCGAGCCACCCTCGGGCGCGAAGGTCAGGCCGGTGCGCCGGCCGTTGCGGGCCAGCTCCTGGGCGAGCGTCACGTTGAACGCGTCGACCCGCGTCGAGGGCAGCGACAGGGAGACGTTGGTCCCCTCGTACTGCTGGGCGAGGCCGGAGCACATGTCGCCGATCTCGGAGTGGTCGGCGGAGGAGAGCGAGAGCAGGCCGACCTCGTGGAAGCCGGAGAACTCGAGCCCCTCCTTGACCATCTGCCCGACCGTCGTGATCGAGCGCTCGCGCACCGGGCGGGTGATCATCCCGGCCTGGCAGAAGCGGCAGCCCCGCGTGCACCCGCGGAAGATCTCGACGGCGTAGCGCTCGTGCACCGTCTCCGCGAGGGGCACCAGCGGGCGCTTGGGGTAGGGCCACGCGTCCAGGTCCATCGTGGTGCGCTTGTGCACCCGGAAGGGCACGTCGGCACGGTTGGGCACGACCCGCTGGATGCGCCCGTCGGGCAGGTAGTCGACGTCGTAGAAGCGCGGCACGTAGACCGACTCGGTCCGCGCCAGGCGCAGCAGCAGCTCGTCGCGGCCGCCGGGCGAGCCGTCGGCCTTCCACTGCCGCACGATGGCGGTGATCTCCAGGACCGCCTCCTCGCCGTCGCCGAGCACGGCGGCGTCGATGAAGTCGGCGATCGGCTCGGGGTTGAACGCGGCGTGCCCGCCGGCGACGACCACCGGGTGCCGGTCGTCGCGCTCGCGCGAGTCGAGGGGGATGCCGGCCAGGTCCAGCATGGTGAGCATGTTGGTGTAGCCGAGCTCGGTGGCGAACGAGATGCCGAACACGTCGAACGCGGTCACCGGGCGATGCGCCTCCACGGTGAACTGCGGCACACCTTCGGCGCGCATGAGCGCCTCCAGGTCGGGCCACACCGCATAGGTGCGCTCGGCGAGCACGTCCGGCTGCTCGTTGAGCACCTCGTAGAGGATCTGGACGCCCTGGTTGGGCAGGCCGACCTCATAGGCGTCCGGGTAGGACAGGGCCCACCGCACGGTGGCGGAGTCCCAGTCCTTGACGACCGCACCGAGCTCACCTCCCACATATTGGATCGGCTTGCTGATCCTGGGCAGGAGACGCTCGAGTTGCGGGAAGACGCTTGCGACGCTCACGAGCTACCAGGGTACCCGCAGCCTCAGAACGCCCCCGGCCGCCGCCTCAGGAGTTCCGATGCCGACGCCTCGGCTCCCGCCTGGCGGGCGGCTTCGGCGCCGGCGTGGCCGGCCGCGGCGGCGGGACCCGCAGCGTGACCGGTTTGTCCGCCGCGACGGTGAACTGCTCGCCGTGGTGGCGCAGCGTCATCTCCCCGGAGTCCAGCTGGTACGTCGCCTCCTCGTGGTCGACGGTGACCCGCAGGATGCCGCCGTGGCAGGTGATCGCGAACGACAGCCGGTCCAGGCGGTCCGGCAGCCGCGGCATGAACGACAGCTCCCCGCCGTGGTCCCGCATCCCCCCGAAGCCCGCGACGAGCGCCAGCCACGTCCCGGCGAGCGAGGCCATGTGCAGTCCGTCACCGGAGTTGTGCTGCAGGTTGTACAGGTCGACGAAGGCCGCCTCGCCGAGGTAGTCGTAGGCCAGCTCGGTGTGCCCGACCTCGGCGGCCATCACCGCCTGCGTGCAGGCCGACAGCGAGGAGTCGCGGACCGTGCGCTCGTCGTAGTAGGCGAAGTTGCGGGCCTTCTCCTCCGCGGTGAAGGCGTCGCCCCGCCAGTGCATGGCCAGGACCAGGTCCGCCTGCTTGACGACCTGCCTGCGGTACAGGTCGAAGTACGGGTAGTGCAGCAGCAGCGGATAGTGGTCGTCGGGCGTGTGCTCGAAGTCCCACTCCTGGTGCCGGGTGAAGCCGGTGGACTGCTCGTGGACCCGCAGCTCGCTGCTGTAGGGCAGGTGGATCCTGGCGGCCGCGTCGCGCCACGACGCGATCTCCTCGTCGTCGACGCCGACCGCCCGTGCCTCGTCCGGGTGGCGTTCGGCGGCGCCGGCCGCGGCGACGAGGTTCTGCTGGGCCATGAGATTGGTGTAGATGTTGTCGTCGGCGATCGCGCTGTACTCGTCGGGCCCGGTCACCCCGTCGATGTGAAAGACGCCGTGCCGGTCGTGGTGGCCCAGGGAGCGCCACAGCCGGGCGGTCTCGACCAGCAGCTCCAGGCCGCAGTCGGCCTCGAAGGCGGTGTCGCCGGTCGCCTGGACGTAGCGGACCACGGCGGCCGCGATGTCGGCGTTGACGTGGAACCCGGCGGTGCCGGCGGGCCAGTACGCGGAGCACTCCTGCCCGCGGATCGTCCGCCACGGGAAGGCCGCCCCGGACAGGCCCAGCTGCGCGGCGCGGTCGCGGGCCAGCTGCAGCGTGTCGTGCCGCCAGCGCAGCCCGTCGCGGGCCGCCTGCGGGTGCGTGTAGGTCAGCACCGGCAGCACGAAGCTCTCCGTGTCCCAGAACACGTGCCCGTCGTAGCCGTGGCCGGTCAGGCCCTTCGCCGCGATCGGCCTGGCCTCGGCCCGCGCGCCGGCCTGCATCAGGTGGAACAGGGCGAACCGCACGGCCTGCTGGATCTCCGCGTCGCCCTCGACCTCGACGTCGGCCTGCGCCCAGAAGCCGTCGAGGAACCGCCGCTGCGCCGCGACGAGGCCGTCCCAGCCGCCGAGCCGGGCGCCGGCGATCGCGCCGTGCACCTGGTCGCGGATCGCCTGCCGGGACCGCTGGCTGGACCAGCCGTACGCGAGGTACTTGACGATCCGCAGCCGCTGGCCGGGCTGCAGCTCGCACGCGAACGTGGTGCGGGCCCAGTCCTCCCTGGCCTCGGTGTGCGAGCGGACCGGCACCGGCGCGTCGACCTCGTGGTCCATCTCCGCGCCGAGCCGCAGCCAGCTCGCCTTCGTGCGGTGCAGCAGCTGGCCGTTGAGTTCGTTGGCCGAGTGCTCCTCGGGCTCGAGGGCGTGGCCGAGCGCCGCGGCGACCCGCGGATCCTTGCTCGGCTGCGGGATGTCCTCGTTGGCGACCAGCTCCGACTGCACGATCACCCGCGCCGGGCCGTCGACGGGCTCGACCTCGTACAGGAACGCGGCGATCGACCGCTGCTCCAGCGACACCAGGCGGGTGGTGCTGACCTTGACCCGCTGCTGGGCCGGCGACATCCAGTCGACGTCGCGCCGCAGCGTGCCGGCCCGCAGGTCGAGGACCCGCTCGTGGCTCAGGAGGTTGCCGTACCGCACGTCGAACGGCTCGTCGTCGACCAGCAGGCGGAACACCTTGCCGTTGGTGACGTTCAGGATCGACTGGCCCTCTTCCGGGAAGCCGTAGCCCGCCTCCGCGTAGGGCAGCGGGCGCTCCTCGTAGAAGGAGTTGAGGTACGTGCCGGGCAGCCCGAACGGCTCGCCCTCGTCCAGGTTGCCGCGCAGCCCGACGTGCCCGTTGGACAGCGCGAACAGCGACTCGGTCTGGCCCAGGTCGTCGAGGTCGAGCTCGGTCTCGCGGACCGCCCACGGCTCGACCGGGAATGTCGCCATCAGCGGTCCCGCCCTTCCGGCTGGTCCTGACCGTCCAGCAGCGCGTCGAGGTCCGGCACGACGATGTCGGCGCCGGCGGCCCGCAGGTCGTCGGCGTGCCTGCCGCCGATCCGGTCGATCCCGACGACGTAGCCGAACCCGCCGGCCTTCCCCGCCGCGACCCCCGAGAGCGCGTCCTCGAACACGGCGGCGTGCTCCGGCGCGACGCCGAGATCCCGCGCCGCCGCCAGGAACGTGTCCGGGGCGGGCTTGCCGCGCAGCCCCTGCTCGCGGACCGTGACGCCGTCGACCCTGGCCTCCAGGTAGGCGTCGAGACCGGTCGACGTGATCACCTGCAGCGTGTTGGCGCTGGAGCTGACCACCGCCCGGCGCAGCCCTTCCGCGACGGCCGCCTTCAGGTAGCGCACGCTGCCCGGGTACGGCTCGAGCCCCTCCTTGATGAGGGTGAGCAGCAGCTCGTTCTTGCGGTTGCCGAGCCCGTAGACGGTCTGGGCGTCCGGAGGGTCGTCGGGGGTGCCTTCGGGCAGCGTGATGCCGCGGGAGGCGAGGAAGTCACGGACGCCGGCCTCGCGCGGCTTGCCGTCGACGTGGTCGTTGTAGTCGGCGACCGGGTCGAACGGCCGCTGGCCGTCGCGTCCGGCGAGGAAGTCGTCGAACGTCCTGGTCCATGCCTTGTTGTGGATGATCGCGGTCGGGGTGAGCACCCCGTCGAGGTCGAACAGGCAGGCGGTCACGCGTTCCGGTAGACCCAGCACACCGCAACCGTATCCGCGCGAGGTGTCCGTCAAACCTGCCGCCGCTGAACGGCGGGCCGTGCACGGGGTCGCTAGCCTTCAGGGTGTGACACATCCGGATGAATCGCCGACCGACCGCCAGCCGGCCACGCCGACGTGGGTGGGCTCGGCGTCGGTGCCTCCGGGCGGGTCACGCCGGCGACGGCAGTGGGAGGACACCCTCGATCTGCCCGCCGCGCCGCGGACGGTCCCGCTGCCCGCTGATCCTTCGCCGCCCCCGCCGGAGATCCGGTACGTGCCGGTGCCGCAGTACGGTCCGCCGCCGCCGGGGTACCGTCCCCCGCCCGGTTATCGCCCGCCGCCCGGCTACGGTCCGCCGCCCCCGCCCTATCAGCGGCGCAAGCGGCGCTGGCCGTGGGTGATGCTGCTGCTCTTCGCCCTGTGCGCGGGCTGCTGCGGCGGCTCGTACGCCTGGGCCCGGCCCTACTGGGTGCAGTACCCGGCCTCGGTGCAGGTGGACGCGACGGTGCCGGGGCTCACCCGTTCCAGCGACGCGAACGCCAAGAAGGCGGCCACGGACCTGCAGAAGGCCCTGACCTCCGACCACCTCGACGAGTCCGGCTTCACGGTCACGTACACCGACGCGTCCAACAGGCAGCTGCGCGTCCTTGTCGCGGGCGCCACCCGCTTCATCACCGATCCGACCCGCGACCTGGAGGCCTCGATCCGCAAGCTCCCGGCCGCGATGCAGGTCGGCGCGGTGCGCGACATCGATCCCGGCCCCTTCGGCGGCGAGCAGCGCTGCGCCGCGGCCCGCTTCGACGGCCGCTCGGCGACCGTCTGCGGCTGGGCCGACCACGGCGTCATCGCCCTTGCCGTCTTCCCCGGCAAGTCCGTCGAACAGGCCGGCACCCTGACCCACAACATCCGCGGCTCCATCGTCCGCCGCGGCTGACTCAGTCCTTCTCTGCCGCGCCGTTCGCGGCGGCGATCTGGTCGGGGCGCTTCGGGGCGTACCGGGTGACGTACTCCTGGCCGGTGAGCTGCTGGATCGCGTTCATGAGCTTGAGGGTCAGCTCGCGCAGGCCACGGCTGTCGATCTCGCCGCCCTGCCACTGGCTCAGGTCGAGCGGCTCGCCGACGCGGACCTCGACCGTCGGGCCGAGGCGGGGCACGGAGGCGCCGATCGGCTGGATCTTCTCGGTGTTGAGCAGGCCGATCGGGATGATCGGGGCGGGCGCGTCGAGGGCGAGCTTCGCCACTCCGGGGCGGCCGCGGTACAGGCGGCCGTCGGGTGAGCGGGTGCCCTCGGGGAAGATGCCGAGGACGTGGCCGTCGCGCAGGACGGGCAGCGCGGCGTCGAGGGCCATCAGGCTGGCCCGGCCGCCGGAGCGGTCCACGGGGATCTGGTTCAGCCCGTACATGACGTTGCGCATGACGGTGCCCTTGACCCCGGGGGCGATGAAGTACTCGTCCTTGGCGAGGAAGTAGACGTTGCGCGGCATGAGCGCGCCCATCAGCACCGAGTCGATGACGGACTGGTGGTTGCTGGCGAGGATGGCCGGGCCGGTGGCCGGCACGTTGTCCAGTCCGCTGACCTTGGGCCGCCACAGCAGGCGGGACACTGGAGAGATCGCGAACTTGCCGACCGCATACAGCGCGGACAAATGCCCTCCACCAGGCTCAACAGACGATGCCGCCCACTGTAGACGGCGCGGGTCGTCAGGTCAGCCGCTGAGCTCACACCGTGGGCAACACCACCCGCGGCTCATGCCGCCACCTCCCCTACGCTCCGGCGCCGGCCCGAGCGCCGACCTGCGATACCGATTCGCAGCCCTCCGCTCCGCTCCGGCCCGCTCATGAGGCGACGAGCACCAGCGCGGTCGCGGCCAGCCCGAGCCCGGCAAGCTGCACCGGGCGCAGCCGCTCGCGGTCGACGAGCATCGCGAGCAGGACGGTGCTCACCGGGTACAGCGACGCGACCGGCGCGATGATGCTCAGGTCCCCACGCTGGACGGCCAGGACATAGAGGGCGTTGGCGCTCATGTCGAGCATCCCGGCGGCGAGCAGCCAGCGCAGCGGCGTCCCGGACGGACGTGCCGCGCCCCGGCCGCGCAGCAGCGGCGCGCCGAGCACGACGGCGGTGACCTGCGCGCCGAGGACCGGCCACATCCCGGCGGCACCGCCGGCGGCGTCGCTCGCGGCGGACAGGCAGATGAAGAACAGACCGAACGCGACGCCGGCGCCGAGTGCCATGCCGAGGAGCCGGACGGAAAGCCTGGCGTCGCCTCCGGGCGCGAGGCTGACCAGGCCGATCGCGACGATCGCGCAGCCCGCGCCGGCCAGCGCGAGACCACCCGGGCGCTCGCCGGAGAGCAGGCCGGCGGCGACGGGCAGCAGCGCGGTGGTGACGGCGCTGACGGGAGCGACGATCGTCATGGCGCCGCCGGCCATCGCCCGGTAGAACACCATCATCCCGACCATGCCGAGCGCGCCGGCGGCGGCGCCCCAGCCGAGGGCGCCGGCGTGCGGCGCGGCGGGCATGAGCACCAGGAAGAGCAGCAACAGCGGGATGCTGGCGGCCTTCGACAGCACGACCACGGTCTTCGAGTCGACGCGCTGGCTGGCCTTGCCGCCCGCGAAGTCACCGACGCCCCACACCAGCCCCGACAGCGCGGCGAGCACGATCCCGATCACGCGAGCCTCCGCACGGTGACCGTGTCGGCGTCGAGCAGCTCGGCGAGCATCTCCGCGGCCGGCGTGAGGTCGGTGTCGAGTCCTTCCAGGAGGAAGACGGCCGAGGTGGTGGCGGCGGTGATGGCGGTGCGGCGGCCCTGGCGCCAGTTCCACCGCCGGCAGGTCACCCCGAGGTCGTCGCGCCAGATCACCTCGCCGGGCTCCGGCGTCTCCACGACCGGCGCGCCCTCCTTCACCGTGTCGAACGGCTCGTCGCCGGCGGCGAGCACGAGCCGCTCGGTGCCGGCGAGCGCGGCGCGGTCCTCGCCGCCGATCGGCACGGCGAAGCGGATGCTGACGGCGTTGTACGCGTCGACGATCCGGTCGATCACGGGCACGTCCCCGCGGGCGGCCCGCTTGCGCAGCGCCTCCGCCGAGCACGGCGTGCGCTGCGGCTTCGCCCCGAAGGCCCGGTAGACGTCGCGCCATGCCTGCAACGGGGCGTCGAGCGGCAGGCCGGGACCACCGGCGTCCTTGATCGCCTGGTGCAGCACGGCGCCGTCACTGGGACCGTTGCGGAGTCCGTCGGCGAGCACCGCGAGGACGGTAGCCTCATGGCCCACGGACCGGCACAGGTCGAGCACCTCATCGGCGATGGCGAACATGCCGCAGTCGTATCACGATATTGACTGTGAAGGAAAATATTTTGACCGACGATGTGGCGCAGGTCGCCCAGGCGGCGATCGCCAGACACGTGAAGGCGTTGCGGCAGGGCCGGCGCTGGTCCCTCGACGAGCTGGCCAGCCGGTCCGGCGTCAGCAAGGGCATGCTGGTGCAGATCGAGGGCGCGAAGACCAACCCGAGCATCGGCACGCTGTGCCGGATCGCGGAGTCGTTCGGGGTGAGCATCGGCCGGCTGCTGGAGTCGGAGCCGGAGCCGGTGGTGCGGATCGTCGGCGCGGACGAGCCGCCGGTGCTGTGGCGGGGCGGCGCGGGCGGGACCGGCAGGCTGCTGCGTGGCGTGAACGACCCGGCGTTCGTCGAGGTCTGGGAGTGGCGGATGCCGCCCGGCGAGACGCACGACTCCGGCGACCACTCCTCCGGCACGCGGGAGCTGATCCACCTGCGGGAGGGCTCGCTCGTGGTGACGGTCGACGGCTCGCAGTACACCGTGCGGACCGGCGAGACGATCGACTTCCGGGCCGACCGCCCCCACACCTACCGCAACGCGGCGGACGTGGAGGCGGTCCTCACGATGGTGGTCGTGATGCCCGAGGGCGAGTTCGACCGGCGGGCGCCTAGGCCTTCGTCACCTTGACGACGACGGCCTGACCGTCGCCGACCTCTCCGGCGAAGCCCTGGGGCACCGCCCCCAGCGACACCGTGTCGGCGAGGACCTCGCCGGCCACGAACGCGCCGTGCGCGGCGAGCACCGCGTCCAGCCCGTCGCCCTGCACGAGGACCGTGACGCGGTCCGAGACGTTCAGGTCCGCGTCCCGCCGGGCCTGCTGCACGACCCTGACCAGGTCGCGGGCGAGCCCCTCGGCCGCCAGCTCCGGGGTGACCGTGCTGTCGAGCACGACCACGCCCTCGCCGCCGGGCAGCGGCGCCGACTGGGTCGGGTCCGCCGCGACGAGCTTCAGGTCGTATTCGCCGTCCTGCAGGGTCACGCCGCCGGCCACGACCTCGTCGCCGGTGTGCTGCCAGTCGCCGGCCTTGACCGCCTTGATCACCTGCTGGACGTCCTTGCCGAGGCGCGGGCCGAGCACCCGCGGCACCAGCGTCAGCACCGGCGTGCAGTGCGCGGCGACGTCGCCGGTGAAGACGACCTCCTTCACGTTGACCTCGTCGGCGACGAGCGCGGCGAAGGGCCGCAGCGCCTCCGCCCGCGGCGTGGCCACCGTCAGGGTCTGCAGCGGCAGCCGTACCCGCAGCCCGCGGGCCTTGCGCAGGGAGAGCGCCGCCGAGCAGACGTCCCGCACCGCGTCCATGTCCGCGACCAGCGCGTGGTCGGCGGGGAACTCCGCCGCCGACGGCCAGTCGGTCAGGTGCACCGACCGCTCGCCGGTCAGGCCGCGGAAGATCTCCTCCGCGGTCAGCGGCGCGAGCGGCGCGACGACCTGCGTCAGCGTCGACAGCACGGTGTAGAGCGTGTCGAACGCGTCGTGGTCGCCGGACCAGAACCGGTCGCGGGAGCGGCGCACGTACCAGTTGGTCAGCGCGTCGAGGTAGGACCGGACCGTCCCGCAGGCGCCGGACAGGTCGTAGGCGTCCAGCTGCGCGGTCACGGTCGCGACCAGCTCGCCGGTCTTGGCCAGCACGTACCGGTCGAGCAGGTGCGTGCTGTCGGCGCGCCGCCGCGCGGTGTAGCCGTCCGCGTTGGCGTACAGCGAGAAGAAGTACCAGACGTTCCACAGCGGCAGGAGCACCTGCCGGACCGCGTCGCGGATGCCGACCTCGGTGACCGGCATGTCACCGCCGCGCAGCACCGGCGACGCCACGAGGAACCACCGCATCGCGTCGGAGCCGTACTCGTCGAACACCCGGTAGACGTCGGGGTAGTTGCGCAGGCTCTTGGACATCTTGCGGCCGTCCTCGCCGAGGAGGATGCCGTGGCTGACGCAGTTGTTGAACGCCGGGCGGTCGAAGAGCGCGGTGGCCAGCACGTGCATGGTGTAGAACCAGCCGCGGGTCTGGCCGATGTACTCGACGATGAAGTCGCCCGGGTAGTGGTGCTCGAACCAGTCCCGGTTCTCGAACGGGTAGTGGACCTGCGCGAACGGCATCGAGCCCGACTCGAACCAGCAGTCGAGGACCTCCGGCACGCGGCGCATGACGGACTGCCCGGTCGGGTCGTCCGGGTTGGGCCGGGTCAGGTTGTCGATCTCGGGCCGGTGCAGGTCGCCGGGGCGCACGCCGAAGTCGCGCTCGAGCTCGTCGAGCGAGCCGTACACGTCGACGCGTGGGTACTGCGGGTCGTCGGACTTCCACACCGGGATCGGCGAGCCCCAGAACCGGTTGCGGCTGATCGACCAGTCGCGGGCGTTGGCCAGCCACTTGCCGAACGAGCCCTCCTTGATGTGCTCCGGCGTCCAGGTGATCTGCTGGTTGAGCTCCACCATCCGGTCGCGGAACGTGGACACGGCCACGAACCACGACGAGACCGCCTTGTAGACCAGCGGCGAGTCGCAGCGCCAGCAGTGCGGGTAGGAGTGCGTGTAGGAGTCGTGACGCACGACGACGCCCGCGGCCTTCAGGTCGCGGATGACCGGCTTGTTGGCCTCGAAGACCTGCAGCCCCTGATACGCGGGGACGACCGAGGTGAAGCGGGTGTGCTCGTCGACGGTGACGACGGTGGGGATGCCGACGGACGCGCAGGCCGCCTGGTCGTCCTCGCCGAAGGCGGGCGCCATGTGCACGACGCCGGTGCCGTCCTCGGTGGTGACGAAGTCCGCGCCGATCACCTGGAACGCGTTGGGGGTGTCGGCGAGGAAGTCGAACAGCGGCGTGTACCGCCGCCCGACGAGCGTCTCACCCTTGACGGTTTCGACCTGGACCGCGCTCGCGAGCTCCTTCTCGTAGGCGGCGACGCGGGACGATGCCAGGATGAACCGCTGCCCGTCCTCCTCGAACACCGCGTAGTCGATGTCCGGGCCGACCGCGAGGGCCAGGTTGGACGGCAGCGTCCACGGGGTCGTCGTCCAGGCGAGGATCTTCTCGCCGCTCTCCAGCTGGAAGGCCACGGTCAGCGCCGGGTCCTGCCGGTCGCGGTAGACGTCGTCGTCCATGCGCAGCTCGGTGTTGGACAGCGGGGTCTCGCAGCGCCAGCAGTACGCGAGGACCCTGAACCCCTCGTAGACGAGACCCTTGTCGTGCAGGGTCTTGAAGGCCCACATGACGCTTTCCATGTAGTCCAGGTCGAGCGTCTTGTAGTCGTTGGTGAAGTCGACCCAGCGCGCCTGGCGCGTCACGTACCGCTCCCACTCGGCCGTGTAACGCAGCACGGACTCCCGGGTGGCGGCGTTGAACTTGTCGACGCCGAGCTGGAGGATCTCCGCCTTCGTGCTGATGCCGAGCTGCTTCTCGGCCTCGACCTCGGCGGGCAGGCCGTGACAGTCCCACCCGAAGCGGCGCTCGACCCGGAAGCCGCGCATCGACTTGTACCGCGGGACGACGTCCTTCGCGTAGCCGGTCAGCAGGTGGCCGTAGTGCGGCAGGCCGTTGGCGAACGGAGGGCCGTCGTAGAACACGAACTCGTTGGCGCCGTCGACGCCCGCGTCACGCTGCTCGACGGAGGCCTCGAAGGTCTTGTCGGCGGCCCAGTAGTCCAGGACGCCCCGCTCGACCTCGGGCAGGTCGGGGCTGGCCGGCACACCCGGCGCGGCATTGTGCATCGGATAGGCCATCGGCGGTCGCACTCCTCGCGTGACGTCAGCTGTCTCGACTCCACGCGGGGACGAACCTTCGCAGGTCCGCGGTACCACCCCGCTTGCCACCTGACGGTGGCCGCTCGTTGGCCGGCTGTGACGGACCGGTGCCCGTCCGGTTCTACTGAGGCCGCCGATGACCCGGCGGCCCGTTCTTCCGGAGGCTCGCCGGTGATGGCCGGGTCGACGCCTGTGCGTCCAGGGTACCGCGTCGCGCATCCAGGTTTCCCCGGCTGCCATAAAGAATAGTAAAGAAACCTTGACATTAATTCCCCGCTGGAGTTTCGTGACACCAAACGTCGACGCCCATCGACGTCACCCCCACCTGGAGCCACGATGCGTCCACGCACTATCGCCCTGCTCGCGGGCACCGGAGCGGCCGCGCTGACCCTCGCCGGGGTCGTGATCGCGCTGCCCGCCTCGGCCGCCGAGCTGCTCACCAACCCAGGCTTCGAGACCGGCAACGCCAACAGCTGGAGCTGCGAGCCGTCGGCCGCGGTCACCTCCGGCGGCGCCCGGTCCGGCAGCTACAAGCTCACCGGCACGCCCGGCGGCACCACCGCCCGGTGCCAGCAGACGGTGTCCGTGCAGCCGAACACAAAGTACACCTTCTCCGGCTACGTCAACGGCTCCTACGTGTTCATCGGCGTCACCGGCGGCGTCGACGCCAGCACCTGGACGCCCGGCACCGGCGGCGCATACTCGCAGCTCTCGGTGTCGTTCACCACCGCCGCGACGCAGAAGACGGCGGTCGTCTACGTCAACGGTTGGTACGGGCAGCCCGCCTACACCGCGGACGACTTCTCGCTGAACGGCCCCGGCGGCACCCCGCCGACGACGCTCGAGCCGACCACCCCGTCCGCGTCCCCGTCGCGGTCGACCTCGCCCTCGCCGTCGGTGTCGCCGTCGGTCTCGAAGTCCCCGTCGACCTCGCCGTCACCGTCGACCTCGACGCCGCCCAGCCCGCTGCCGAAGCACTTCCTGACCGGCTACTGGCAGGACTTCGTCAACAGCGCGGCGAAGCTGAAGCTGCGTGACGTCCCCAGCGAGTACGACCTGATCGACGTCGCGTTCGCCGAGACCGGCTCGCAGCCGGGCCAGCTGACCTTCGCGGTCGACCCGCAGCTCGCCTCGGCGCTCGGCGGCTACACCGACGCGGAGTTCAAGTCCGACATCGCCACCCTGCACGCCCGCGGCAAGAAGGTCATCCTCTCCGTCGGCGGCGAGGCCGGACGGGTCAGCGTCGGCGACGCGGCCGCCGCGACGAACTTCGCCAACAGCGCGTGGGCGCTGATGCAGCAGTACGGCTTCGACGGAGTCGACATCGACCTGGAGAACGGGCTCAACCCGACCTACATGGCCCAGGCGCTGCGCTCGCTGCGGGCCAAGGCCGGCGCGAACCTCATCATCACGATGGCGCCGCAGACGATCGACATGCAGTCCACCGGCAGCAGCTACTTCGCGCTGGCACTGTCCATCAAGGACATCCTCACGGTGGTCTACACCCAGTACTACAACTCCGGCGCGATGCTCGGCTGCGACCAGATGGCCGCGTACTCGCAGGGCACCGTCAACTTCATGACCGCGCTCGCCTGCATCCAGCTGGAGAACGGGCTGCGCCCCGACCAGGTCGCCCTCGGCCTGCCGGCCGGCCCCGGCGCCGCCGGCGGTGGCGTGGTCGCCCCGGCCCTGGTCAACCAGGCGCTGTCGTGCCTGGCGTCCGGCACCAACTGCGGCACGTTCAAGCCGCCGCACACCTACCCCGGCATCCGGGGCGCGATGACCTGGTCGATCAACTGGGACGTCACGAACGGCAACAACTTCGCCAAGACCGTCAAGCCGCACCTGGCGACGCTGCCCTAAGGCTTTCTTCCCCAACACAGTGAGGAGGGCGGGTGTCCCAGCACCCGCCCTCCTCGCCATTCAGGTCTCGCCCATTCAGGGTGATTTTTATTCCGCGAGCTCCGGGAACCACAGGGCGATCTCACGCTTCGCGCTGTCCACCGAGTCGGACGCGTGCACGAGATTCTCCCGGTTGGACAGCGAGAAATCGCCGCGGATGCTGCCCGGCGCGGCCTTCCTGCCGTCGGTCGAACCGATCAGGGTGCGGATGACGGCGATCGCCTCGTCGCCCGAGACGACCAGCGCGACGAGGTCGCCGCTGGTCATGAAGTCACGCAGCGGCGGGTAGAAATCGCGCTCCACGTGCTCGGCGTAGTGCTGGTCGGCCAGGGTCCGATCCATGGTGCGCAGCCGCATCGCGTCGATGGCGAGGCCCTTGCGCTCCAGGCGCCCGATGATCTCGCCGACGAGTCCACGGCGCACGGCATCAGGCTTGATCAAAACGAGCGAACGCTCGGCCACGAGGTGCCTCCAAGATGGGTCCGGTTCGCCCCCGAGCCTACCCAGCGTCACCGAACCCGACCCGCCCGGGTGCCGAAGACTTCCGTTCCGGCGATGATCAGGCATAGCCTGATGTCAGTCGTCTGGGGAGGTCGACTTTGCCGTCCAGCAATCGTGCGCAGGACACCGGCACCAGGAAACTCGTGATCGCACTGCTCGTCGTGGTCGGTAGTTTCCTGGCATTCTGCGGACTGGGAATGACCAACGCGTTGGTGGTCGCGTTGGGCATCATCCTGGCCGCGGCCGGTCCGGTGCTGATCCTTGTCCTCAACTCGCGCAACAAGGTGCGGCAATACGTCTACGGCACAGCGAGGGTCGCCGATATCTCGCCCCGCCCGACGACCGACGGACGCACCGCCCGCGGGCGGCTCAAGCTCGTCGTCAGGGCGACGGGCATCAACGGCGTCACCGTCTCCACCGTCGACCCGGCCATCCCGCTGGACAAGTGGCCCGACGCCGGCGCGACCCTGCCGGTCCAGGTCCTCAAGGGCAACCCGCGCAAGCTCGCCGTCGTCTGGGACAAGGTCCAGTCGCACCAGGACGCCCAGGCGTCGGAGCGGCGCCCCTCCGGCGGCGGCGCCCCGCGCTACTCCGTCGACGGCGACGAGCTCGACGTCGTCGACTCCCCCACCGACGACTACGAGCGCGAGCGTGAACGCGCCAGGGTCGCCGCCGGCGGCGCTGTGGGTGGCCCGGTCGGGGGCTCAGGCAGGGGGCCAGGCGGTGGCTCGGTCACGCCCTTCGAGCGGCCCGCCGAAGACCTCCCGCCCGACAACCGGCCCACGCTCACCGACCTCCCCCCGATCGCGGCGCCGGTCATCGAGCCGGTCCGGCTGTCGGGGCGCGGTGACCGCACCGGCCAGACCCGGCCCGCCCAGCGGCCGACCTCCCCCGCGCCCGGCGGCACCGGCGACCCCGCCGGCACGTCGGGATTCGCGGCACCGGCGGCGGTCGCCTTCACCAAGACGGGCTCGCAGGCCACCGGCTCGCCCACGGCGAGCGCTTCGCCCACGGCGACCGGCTCGCCCACGGCGGCCGCCTCGCCGGCATCGGCAGGCGGGCAGGCGACGACCGGGGAGCACGCGCTGGCCGGGGAGCACGCCGGGGTCGGGACCGTCACCGCCGCGCCCGTCAGCGGGGCCGGGGTCGCGGATCCCGCCGCCGGCGCCCAGGCCGCGCACGCGGGTGTCGTCACCGATGACACCCCGCCGATGGTGGTGCGCCTGCCGTCCAACCCGGTGCGGGGCGGCGACCGGCGCCGGCCGAGCCCGCGTCCCCGCCCCGGCACCCACGACCGCGCACCGGCGAGGACCGTGGAGCCGGCGGTCGCCCCCACCCCGGAGGAGACCCCGGCCGCGGTCACGGAGGCCGCGCCGTCGTACACGATCCCGGAGGCGGGTTCCACCCTCTCGCCACCGCCGGACCTGCCGTCCTCTGACCAGCCCTCTGAGCAGGCCTCTGAGCAGGCCTCTCAGCAGGCCACGGAAGAGGCCACGGAACAAGCTCCGGAGCTGACGCCCGCGGTGCAGGACGTCGAGACCGCCGTCGAGGGGGGTGTCGAGCAGCCCGCCGACGAGCCCGCGGGCGCCGCCGCTCTTCCGCCGGGGATCACCTGGTGGCCCGACCGCGAGACCGAGCAGCTGCCGACCCGGCTCCCGCACCTGGAGCACATCCAGGTGCACGACGCCGAGCCGCCCACCGACACCGCTCCCACCGACACCGCTCCCACCGACCCGACGCCCACAGACACCACTCCCTCGGACTCGGCCCCGGCGGACAGCGACCCCGCCGACCCCGCCGACACCGCCGACACCGCCGACACCGCGCCCGCGGGCGGCACCGACGAGTCGGCACCCGTCGTGGGGCCGGCACCGGTCGTCGGGGCGTCGCCGGTCCTCGGGCCGTCGCCGGCCGGGCCGCCGACGCCGCTGCGGTCGGCGAACGAGGCCGCCGCCGGCGACCCGGCGAGCAACGGCAACGCCACCGTCCGCCCGTGGGGTACAGGCGACGCCGGCGGGCGCACGACGTCGGCGTGGTCGAGCAACGGCCACTCGCGCGACGCCACCCCGCCCGGCACCGGCGTGTTCGACACCGCGCCCGCGTGGCCGAAGCCCGGCACCGCGCTGCCCGGCGGCGACGACGATGACGAGGAGCCGGTCGCCCCGAACCCTTACGCCACCGAGCACTACGTCGGCGACTCGCCCGAGGACCAGCTGGAGGAGCAGCCGCCGTCCGAGGGCGCGGTCGGGCAGTTCCTGGCGACCGAGCAGCGGCAGCAGCCCAACCCCCTCGACGGCGTCAACGGGGTGAGCATCACGCTGATCGTGTCGGACCTGGAGCGGTCCCGGCGGTTCTACCGCGACACCCTCGGCCTCACCGAGCTCGACAGCGGCGACACCGCCGCGGTCCTCGCCACCGGCGACGCCAGGGTCGTGCTGCGCCGGGTCGCGGACATGCCGCCGGTCGACCGCCGGGTCGTGCACCTCAACCTCGAGGTCCCCGACGTGTACGAGGCGTACGAGCGGCTCCGCGAGCAGGGCGTCGACTTCGTCCACCGGCCGCGGGTCGTGCCGCAGGGCGAGCAGCTGGAGCTGTGCTCGGCGACGTTCCGCGACCCCGACGGCCACGCGATCGCGCTGACCAGGTGGGAGCTGCGGCGCTAGCCGGAGTAGCGGCGGAGGGTCTCCTCGGCGGTGCGGCGCATCAGTTCGCGCAGCTCCGCCGGGGCGAGCACCTCGACGTCGGGGCCGAAGCGGCCCAGGTCGACCCGCACGTGCTCGAAGGTCTCGATCGGCAGGACGATCTCCACCCAGCCGTCGGCGTCGGGCGGGCCGGCGGTCTCGCGCAGGGCCCGTTCGGCGACCGGGCCCAGCATCCACCACATGCTCGCCGCGCGGGGGCCGACGCGGACGGTGGCCTCGCCCCCGCGGTACAGGGTGCGCTGGAGCCGATCCGACCACCCGGTCCAGTAGTCGCGCAGGTCGAAGCCTTCGGGCCGCTCGAACCGCTCCGGCAGCACGTCGACGGCGTCGACGCGGGAGATCCGGTAGGCGTTGACGCGCTCCCGTCCGCGGGCGACGACGTACCAGGCCGTGCCCTTCAGCACCAGGCCGAGCGGCTCCAGGGTCCGTTCGACCTGGGTGCCGTCCCACTTGCGGTACGACACCCGCAGCCGCCGCTGGTCCCACACCGCGCCGGCGACGGCGTCGAGATGCGGCGGCGCCTCCGGGTCGCGGAACCAGCCGGGCGCGTCGACGTGGACACGCTCCTGGATGCGCGCCGCCATGGTGCGCTGCTCCTGGGGCATCGCCGCGAGGAGCTTCAGCTGCGCCGCGTCGAGCGTCGGCCCGAGGCCCAGGTGCCCGGCGGTGGCGCCGCTGCCGGCGAGGAAGAGCGCGGCCGCCTCGTCGGTGGTCAGCCCCGTCAGCGTCGTGCGGTAGCCGTCGACGAGCTGGTAGCCGCCGGCGGGCCCGCGGTCCGCGTACACGGGAACCCCTGACGCGGAGAGCGCCTCGATGTCGCGGTAGACGGTGCGGATCGAGACCTCGAGCTCGTCGGCGATCTGCTGCGCGGTGAGCCGGCCCCTGGTCTGCAACAGCAGCAGCGTCGAGAGCAGCCGGCTCGCCCGCATGCGTCAGGGTTTGTTCGCGTAGACGGCTCGCCGCACGTACAACACGTAAGCCCACGTCAGGCCGAAGACGATGCCGAGGGCGAGCAGGGACCAGTGCAGGGCGCCGCCGGCGAGCAGCGCGACCGGCACGACCAGCGCCGCGTGCCATGCCCATCCGTGCCGCAGCAGCCCGCAGAGGGCGAAGCTGAGCACGGCGAGCCCGCCGCAGAGCCACAGCGCGCCGGCCGACTGGCCGAGCTTCGCCAGGGGCAGCAGCGCGAGCAGCAGGACCAGGCCGAACACGACGAGCGCGGACGCGCCGACGCCGCGAACGGCGCCGCCAGGGTTCTTCAGTCCGGTATTGCTCATCGCTTCAGCAGCCCGCGGGCGTCGGCGACGGTGACGACCGAGCCGGTGACGAGGATGCCGATCGAGCCGGGGATCGCGTTGTCGGACTCGGCGAGCGTGACGGCCGCGTCGATCGCGTCGGCGAAGTCGGACACGACGTGGACCCGTTCGGGCCCGTACAGCTCCTCGGCGATCGCGCCGAGCTGCGCGGCCGACATGGCCCGGGGCGAGCTGTTGCGGGTGCAGACGATGCTCTCGGTGATCGGCTCCAGCAGCTCCAGCATGCCTTCGACGTCCTTGTCGGCGAGGGCCGCGACGACGGCGACGAGGCCGCTGAACGCGAACTCCTCGTTGAGCGCGCGGACGGTGGCCTGCATGCCGACCGGGTTGTGTGCGGCGTCGACGAGGATCGGCGGTGACTTGCGGACCCGTTCGAGCCGGCCCGGTGAGGTGGCGCCGCCGAACCCCTCGCGGACGGCGTCGGCGCTCAGCGCCCGCTCGTTGCCGGCGCCGAGGAACGACTCGACGGCCGCCAGAGCGATCGCCGCGTTCTGCGCCTGGTGCTCGCCGTGCAGCGGCAGGAAGACGCCCTCGTAGGTGCCGGACAGGCCCTGCAGGGTGAGGACCTGCCCACCGACGGCGAGGTCGCGCCGGACGACGCCGAACTCGCGGCCCTCCCGGGCGATGGTCGCGCCGACCTCGGCGCAGCGCTCCAGGATCGGGCGCATCGCCTCGTCCGGCTGCGCCGCACAGATCAGGGTCGACCCCTTGTGCACGATGCCGGCCTTGGCGAGCGCGATGTCCTCGATGGTGTCGCCGAGCCACTCGGTGTGGTCGAGGCCGATCGGGGTGATCACGGTCGTCTGCGCCTGCAGCACGTTGGTGGAGTCGTCGGCGCCGCCGAGGCCGACCTCGACGACGGCGACGTCGACGGGCGCGTCGGCGAACGCGGCGAACGCCATCGCCGTGGTCATGTCGAAGTACGTCAGCGGCGCGTCGCTGCGCGCGTCCAGGTACTCGGCGAGGGGCTGGACCTCGTCGTACACCTCGACGAACCGTTCCTCGGTGATCGGCTCGCCCTCGATGCTGATGCGCTCACGGATCGTCTGCAGGTGGGGGCTGGTGTAGCGCCCCGTCCGCAGGCCGTGCGCGCGCAGCAGCGAGTCGATCATCCGGGCCGTCGAGGTCTTGCCGTTGGTGCCCGTCAGGTGGATCGCCGGGTACGCCCGCTGCGGGCTGCCCAGCGAGTCGAGCAGGGCCTCGATCCGGCCGAGGTCGAACACCATCCTGGTGAAGCCCCGGCCGTTGAGCTCCTGCTCGACCTCGTTGAAGCGACCCGGTCCGCTCACGCCGCCCCCTCCGCTGCGCTACGGCGACGGCGTGAACTCCACCCTGTGATGCTGGTTCGCGGTCCTCCGCTGCGCTCCGGCCCGCTCACAGCGCGTCCAGCTGCCCGTTGATCCGGGCCAGATCGGTCTCGGCGGCGGCGAGCCGCTGGCGGATCTTCTCCACGACCGCGTCGGGTGCCTTGTCGGTGAACGCCGGATTCTCCAGCTTGGCCCGGCACTGCGCGGCTTCCTTCTCCGCGGCGGCCTTGTCCTTGCCGAGCCGGGCCCGCTCCGCGGCGACGTCGATCGTGCCGCGGGTGTCGAGCTCGACGGTGACCCCGACGCCGACGCTGAGCTTCGCGGTGGCCGCGAACTCCGCGCCGGGCGCCTCGAGCCGCGCCAGGGACCGGATGAGGCCCTCGTGCGCGGACAGGCCGGCGGCATCGAGACCCTCGAGCCGGGCGACGACCCGCTGGGCCGGCTTGACGCCCTGGTCGGCGCGGAACCGGCGGACCTCGGTGACGACCCGCTGCAGGTCGGCCACCTCCCGCTCGGCGGCGTCGTCCACCAGCGTCTGGTCGGCGACCGGCCAGGCGGCCCGCACCAGCGTCGGCGCGCCGGTCAGCGTCGTCCACAGCTCCTCGGTCACGAACGGCGTGATCGGGTGCAGCAGCCGCAGCAACTGGTCGAGCACGTGACCCAGCACCCGCTGCCGCTGCGGCGTCATGGCGCCCTTCGACAGCTCCAGGTACCAGTCGCAGACGTCGTCCCACGCGAAGTGGTAGAGCGTGTCGCACACCTTCGCCAGCTCGAACGCCTCGAACTGCTCGTCGACCTCGGCGATGACGTGCTGGAGCCGGGACAGGATCCACCGGTCGACGGTCGACAGGTCCTCGATGGGCAGGTCACCTTCGACGGTCGCGCCGTTGGACAGGCCGAACCGGGTGGCATTCCACAGCTTGTTGCAGAAGTTGCGGGCGCCCTGCACCCACTCCTCGCTGACCGGCACGTCGGCGCCCGGGTTGGCGCCGCGGGCGAGGGTGAAGCGGGTCGCGTCGGCGCCGAACCGGTCGATCCAGTCGAGCGGGTCGACGACGTTGCCGAACGACTTCGACATCTTCTTGCCGTGCTGGTCGCGGACCATGCCGTGCAGCATGACGACGTCGAACGGCTGGCGGCCGTCCATCGCGTACAGGCCGAACATCATCATCCGGGCGACCCAGAAGAACAGGATGTCGTAGCCGGTCACCAGGACGCTGGTCGGGTAGAACTTCGCCAGGTCGGGGGTCTCGTCGGGCCAGCCGAGCGTGGAGAACGGCCACAGCGCCGAGGAGAACCACGTGTCGAGGACGTCCTGGTCCTGCGTCCAGCCCTCACCCGCGGGCACCTGCTCGTCGGGGCCGACGCACACGACCTCGCCCTGCGGCCCGTACCACACCGGGATGCGGTGCCCCCACCACAGCTGCCGGGAGATGCACCAGTCGTGCATGTTGTCGACCCAGCCGAAGTAGCGCTTGGTGAGCTCCGGCGGCTCCACCCGGACCCGGCCGTCGCGGACGGCGTCGCCGGCGGCCCGCGCCAGGGGCTCGGTGCGCACGAACCACTGCAGCGACAGGCGCGGCTCCACGGTGGTGCCGCACCGCTGGCAGTGGCCGACGGCGTGGACATACGGCCGCTTCTCCGCGACGATGCGCCCCTCGGCGCGCAGCGCGGCGACGACGGCGGGCCGCGCCTCGAAGCGGTCCAGGCCGAGGAACGGGCCGTGCACGGTGATGACGCCGTGCTCGTCCATGATGGTGAGGCTCGGCAGGTCGTGCCGCTGGCCGATCTCGAAGTCGTTGGGGTCGTGCGCGGGGGTCACCTTGACCGCGCCGGTGCCGAACGCCGGGTCGACGTGCGCGTCGGCGACGATCGGGATCCGGCGGCCGGTGAGGGGCAGCTCGACCTCGGTGCCGACGAGGTGCTTGTAGCGCTCGTCGTCGGGGTGCACGGCCACCGCGGTGTCACCGAGCATCGTCTCGGCCCGCGTGGTGGCCACGACGATCGCGTCGGCACCCTCGCCGTAACGGATCGAGACCAGCTCACCGTCGTCGTCGGAGTGCTCGACCTCGATGTCGGACAGCGCGGTCAGGCACCGGGGGCACCAGTTGATGATGCGCTCGGCCCGGTAGATGAGGCCGTCGTCGAAGAGCCGCTTGAAGATGGTGAGGACGGCGCGGGACAGGCCCTCGTCCATGGTGAACCGCTCACGGCTCCAGTCCACGGAGTCGCCGAGGCGGGTCATCTGGCCGAGGATCTTGCCGCCGGACTCGGCCTTCCACTGCCAGACCTTCTCCACGAACGCCTCGCGGCCCAGGTCGTGCCGGGACTGCCCGGACGCGGCGAGCTGCCGCTCCACGACGTTCTGCGTGGCGATGCCGGCGTGGTCCATGCCGGGCAGCCACAGCGCCTCGAAGCCCTGCATCCGCTTCCGGCGGGTGATCGCGTCCTGGACCGTGTGGTCGAGGGCGTGACCGATGTGCAGCGAGCCCGTCACGTTGGGTGGGGGCAGCACGATCGTGAACGGTGGCTTGTCGCTGGCCGCGTCGGCCTTGAACAGACCGTCGGCCACCCATCGCTCATACCGCCGCTGTTCCACCTCGCCGGGCGCATACTGGGCCGAGAGCACCGAGGCAGTGGGGGCGGTCGGCTCGGCGCTGCCGGGCGTCCGTTGAGTCTCCGTCACAACAGCGAGTCTAGAACTTCGCGCGTGGGGTCTACGCTCGCCATTGCCCCCTCACTCAGGAGACTGATCGACGGTGACTTACCCGCCCCGCCCGTCCGACGACGAGCCCCACTCGCAGCCGTTCCAGCCCCAGTCGTACGACCTGGCGCCGGAGTTCGGCACGCAACAGGCTCCGAGCGGTGGGTCCTACCCCCAGCAGCCCGGCCCGTACGGCCCGCCGCAGTCGTATGCGCAGCCTCAGCAGCCGTACCAGCAGCCGGCGTACCAGGACCCGTACCAGGCGTCGGCACCGCCGTTCCAGCCGTCTGCACCGCCGTTTCAGCCCGCGGCGCCGTTCCCGGGGCAGGGCCCGGCCTTCCCGCCGCCCCCGCCGCCGCGCCGGGGCAAAGGGCTGAAGATCACACTCGGGATCCTGGGCGCGCTGTTCCTGATCTGCGCGGTCGGCTGCGGCGTGTTCCTGTACCCGATCATCGACGCGTCCGGCACCACGGTGACGGCGCCGGAGACGCTGCCGGGCGGGCTGAAGAAGGAAACCTCCGACGAGATGCAGACGATCGTCGACCAGATGGAGCGTGATCTGCGCAACGACGTCGGCGACGTGGACGAGGTCGCGGCGGGCATCTACAGCACCGGCGACCCGCAGAAGCTGGTCGTGATCGTCGCGGCGACCTCCACGGTCGTCTTCCCCGACGACGAGATCGAGGACGCGTTCAAGGGCTTCAACTCCACCGGCGGCAGCGTCGGCGGACAGACCAGCTACCCGGCCGGCGACCTGGGCGGCACGGTGAAGTGCGCGAGCGGCACCGAGGACGAGCTGCCGATGACCCTGTGCGCCTGGGCCGACCACGGCAGTGTCGGCATCGGGGTGTTCATCGGCCGGGACCTCGGGGAGGCCTCGGACCTGTTCCTGCAGATCCGCCCGGCGGTGGAGTCCCGCTGATCGCGTTTTCCGCTGATGTACCGGTGGGGTCGGGCCGCTGCGGTCCGGCCCCACTGTGCGTGCGGGGCCTTGCTAGGCTGCGCCGATGGTCGATCTTCCGGGCATCTCCGACGCGGATGAGCCTGATGACGAGCCGCGTTCTTCCGTCAACGTGAAGAAGGTGGCCATCGTCTGCGGGGCCCTCGCCGGCGTGGCCCTCCTGGGCTCCGCGGTCGTGTACGGCCCGACGGTCTGGCGGGTGACCCAGCAGAGCGACACCAAGGTGTCCACGCCGACGCAGATCGGCTCCTACACGCTGTTCTCCACCGACGAGGCCGCTCAGGCCTCCGAGTACGTCCGGGACGCGATCGTGACCGAGGTCAGTCTCGACGAGAGCCTCGGCGCCATCTACCGGGAGCCGAACGGCTCCGAGACCCGCACGGTCATCCTCGTGGCCGGGACCGGCCGCATCTGGAAGCCGGAGCGGTCCCTGGACGGTGCCTTCAAGGCCGTCGCCGGCGCGGACACCGCGATCCGCGGGGTTCATGACGTCGACGCCGGCGACCTGGGCGGGGTGGCCCGGTGCGGCGAGATCGACGACAAGGACGGCGTGATCGCCGTGTGCGGCTGGGCGGACAACGGTTCGCTCGGCGTCGTGGTGCTTCCCGGCAGCAAGACGGCGGACGCGGAGAAGGCCCTGTCGACGATCCGGCCGGCCGTCGAGAAGCGCTGACCCGCGGCTTCCGCTTTCAGCGCCTTCTGGCGCTGTTTCTGGTCTGGAAATGCGAGTAGCCCCAGCCGTGAGGCTGGGGCTACCGCGAAATTTTG